>PXDE01000417.1 GCA_003566475.1 PVC group bacterium
CCGCGCCGTAGCCTGGCGAAGGCGGGCGGCCGCTCGACCGAGTCTGCGAGGGAGAGCGGCTTCCGCCCAACGTGTCCGACCCCTGTCCCGCGTCGTTTCCTCCCGCGTTCCCGGCCCGGAGCCGTTCTTCCTCGAAGACTCGGTCGAACGGCGGCCACAAGGGGGAAGCCCGGCTCGGGACCGGCCCAGCGCACTGTTGCGTACCCGCAGGTGGGTGCTCAGGAGGCTTGGAAGAAGGGCGGCTCCTCGAAGGGTGTCTCAGAGCAGTCGCCGCCGCTGGACCGCTGGGGCAAAGAGACTCTGCCGGTGGGTGCGCGGCTGACGTAGGTCCGGCTTGCAGCCGGACCCAAACGCGCCCGGAGTCCGGCTAAAAGCCGGACCTACGACAGAGCGGTGTCTCGGAGCAGTGACGGCCGCTGAAGCATGAACTCTGAACCGTGGACCTTGACTCGTCGGCACGGAACGGCCTGGTGCCTGGCAGGCCGCAAGGGTATCCTCGTGGGGTGAGGGGAAAACGGGAGCCAAGCGCACGAAACGGGAGGCACGCCGCTCGGGCGGACCTGTCGTCTCCAATGCCAGAGCCCTTCGAGGCTCTGTATCGCCTGTTCAACCGGCCGGAATGGATCGGGGACGATCCGGTGCAGTGGCCGCGGCGGGTTCCGGCGGGGCCGGACCGGGAACTGGCGGGGCTGGTCGCGGCCGCCCTGGCCTTCGGGCAGGTGCGCCAGATCCACCGGAGCGTGGCCGCCGTGATGGACCCCCTGGGCCCGACGCCTTCCCTGGCCTTGTCGGCCATGAGCGCCCGTGAGACCGACCGCCTCTATAAGGAGTTCCGCCACCGCTGGATCGGGCCGGAGGATCTGATCGCGTTCCTGGGCGCCATCCGGTGGGCCTTCCGGGAGCATGGCTCGCTGGGGGATCATCTGGCCTCCTGTCTGGAGGACGCGCAAGGGGATGTCCGCCGGGGTCTCGCCGGCTGGGTCCGCGCCCTCAAGGACCGCATGGGCGGTCGGGGCGGGTACCTCCTCCCGGATCCCGCCGGCGGGGGCGCGGCCAAGCGGCTGCACCTGTTTCTGCGCTGGATGGTCCGGCAGGACGCGGTGGATCCGGGCGGATGGACGATGCTGACCCCGGCTCAACTCCTTCCTCCGCTGGACACCCACCTGCACCGGCTGGCCCTGCGGCTGGGGTTCACCACCCGGCGCCAGGCCACCGCCCGCGCGGTGGACGACGTGGCCTCGGCCTTCCGCATCCTCTGTCCGGAGGATCCGGTGCGATACGATTTCGCGCTGACTCGGGTCGGAATTGGCGGAGAAAGCGCCCGAAACGCCGTGGCCCGGGTCCCCCGGATGGCGGATTGGTTCGTGGACTGACGGCACGAAAATTCGCGTCCCGACGTTTTCTTCCTTTCGCTTTCCGGTGGAAACGGTGTACCTCTAAGCGATATGCAAGGACGGCATCGACTTTTGGGAATGGTCTGGATCTTCGGCCTGCTCGCGCTGGGCGCACCGTCCGCGCGCGCCGACGAGGTGGCGACGGAGGTGCGCTTTCTGCGGGGGCTGATCGAGGATTTCGACCTGCCGCATGTCGCCGAGCGTGCCCTCCGCCGGGCCGAGGCGCGGTTTCCCGACCGCCGGGCCGAGTTCACGGAAGTCCGGGCCCGCATCCTGCTGCGGCGAGGCCGGGCCGAGGAGGCGCAGGCGCTCATCCAGGATCTTCCGCCGGGCAGCCCGCTGGCCGCCGATCTCAAGATCGCGGTGGGCGACCGCCTGTTCTCGACCGGGCAGTTCGAGGCCGCCCTGGTCCAGTTCCGGGAGGCGCTGACCCTGCTGGGGCCGGATGCGGCCCGCGACGAGGCCAGGCGCGAGTCCTACCTGGGCGCCTCGTTCCGGATCGCCCAGGTCCAGCGGATGGAGGGGGACCTGGCCGAGGCCGCGAGCACCCTGGAGTCGCTGGTCGAGGCCACCCGGGGCACCAACATCGAGCGCGGCGTGCTCGGGGAACTGATCGAGGTCTATGTGGAGCTGGCCCGGAGGGCGTCCGCCCGGGAGCGGGCCGGCTACGTGAGAAAGGCGGAGGGCCTGTCCTTCCGGCTGCAGGCCGTGCGCGACGTCTGGTTCGGCCGCGGCGTGGTGGCCTTCGCGCAGTTGCAGGCGCTGGACGGGAACCTGGACCGGGCGGCCCGGCTGATCCGGGACCAGTGGGGGGCGCTGACCACCATCGACGAGCGGCTGCGGGAGCAGCCGGCCGCCCGGTCCATCAGCCCGATTCCCGCCGCGCGGATGATTCTCGGGCAGGCGCACGAGGCCCGGGGGCGCGAGCTGGCGGGCCGGACGGACCAGGTCGCCGAGGCCCGTCAGGCCATGGAGCGGGCGGCCAGCCAGTTCTACACGGTGTACCTCGACTTCCCGGATTCGGCCCAGGCCACCGAGGCCCGCGCCTCGGCCCGGCGCGTCGAGGCCTTCTACGAGCGCCAGTTCGGGCGCCGGCTCTCGCCGTCTCCCGATCCCCGTCGGCCCCCACCTCGCGACGTGTACCGCGAAGCGGATCTCCTGTTCGTCCGGAGGCGCTGGGAGCAGGCCGCCGAGCGATATCTGGAACTGCTGGCCACCGTGGGCGAGAATCCGGAGACGCCGATCGCCATCGCCCGGCTGGGTATCGCCCTGGATCGCCTCGGCCAGTCCTGGGTGGCCCAGGCCCTCGAGGCCCATCTGGCCGAACGCTACGCGGGGACCGAGGCGGGGGGGCAGGGGCTGCTCGAGATGGCCCGGCATTATCTGGAGCGGGGCGACGAGGACCGGATGACCCGCACCTACCGCCTGTATCTGGAGGCGTTCCCCCGCCACAGCCTCGCCGCCCAGGTGAGCTTCTCGCTGGCCGCCGCCCTCCTCCAGGACAACCGGCCCGACGAGGCCCGCGAGCTGTTCCGGGTCGTGGCCGACCGCTACCCGGACAGCGAGTTCGGGCTCCGCGCGGTGCGGGAGGTCGGGCTGCTCGACTTCCGCGAGGGCGACTACACCGAGGCCGCGCTCCGGCTCAAGGAGTTCGTGGACCAGAGCCCGGCCGGTCTGGAGCGGGCCTCCGCCCAGTTCTACCTCGCCGAGTCCCGGCTCCTCCAGCGGGAGTTCCGGGAGGCCATCGAGGCGTATGGGCAGGTCCGGACCTGGCTCACCGACGAGGCCGCCCGCTACGTGGCCGGCGAGGAGGAGGCGCCCCGGGCCCGGGAGCTGCTGGCCCTGACCCTGCTCAAGACCGGCCAGGCCTATGCCCGCATGACCGACCCGCCCCGCGAAGTCCCCGCGTTCCGGGCCCGGGCCATCGAGCTGTTCGAGCAGGTCGTCGAGGATTTCCGCGACGTGCCGGCGGCCCCCCGGGCCCTGGCCGCCCAGGGCGCGGTCCTGCTCGACATGGGCGAGCCCGACCGGGGATTCGCAGTGTTCGACCGTCTGGCCCGCGATTTTCCCGAGTCGCCCGAGGGGCGGACCTCCCGGTTCGCCCTGGTCCGCACCGCGCTCGACCTCGGGCTCATGGACCGGGCCCGCGAGGCGTTCGAGAGCATGCTCCGCGACGAGGCGGCCTTCACCACCGAGGATCTCATCCTGATCGGCCAGGCGTTCACCCAGGCCGACATGTTCGAGGAGGCCTCGCGGGCCTACCAGACCGCTTCGCGCCGCCTCAATCCGGACGAGTTCACGGGCGATCCCGAGGCCTGGTCCGACGGCACCCGCACCCGGGCCGGGCTCTACCAGGTGCTCCAGGTGCGCCTGGGCGAGTCGCTGGTCCGGCAGGAGAAGCACGAGGAGGCCATCCAGGCCCTGCGCGGGATGCTCGAGCGGTTCCCCCGGTCCGGCCTGGTGTTCGAGGCCCGCTTCCTGCTGGCCACCGCCCTGCGCGACTCCGGGGAGTTCGCCGACGCGCGGCGGGAGCTCGGCGAGATCCAGCGGCTGATCCAGGGGACGGGCGGCCGGCAGGCGGAGGCCCTGCGGGCCCGCATCGAGATGGCCCTGCTCCACGCGGCCCAGGGGCGCCTGCGGGAGGCTCTGGGCGAGATCGTGATCATCGCGGTGTCGGCCAACCCCCGCGACGAGCAGACCCGTCCCCTGGTGCGGCGGGCGTTGCTCCAGGGCATCGAGATCGGGATGAACATTCCCAATTACCGTGAAGTCGAAGACTTAGCCACCCAGTTCCTCGAGCAGTTCGGCAACGACCCCGAAGCCCGGCGGATCGGGGAGGTCCGCACCGAGGCCCGGCTGCGGGCGGCCGGCGGCGGATAGCGCAACCCGAGCAGGAGTTCATGTGATGCGACAGCGACAGATGATGGCAGGCGCGCTGGCCGTGGCCGGGTGGCTGGGGCTGGCGGCGGCCGCGACGGCGGCGCCGGTGGTTCTGGACGCCCAGGGCCGCCAGATCCAGGGCACGGCCATCCGGTCCCATGAGGACGGACGGATCGAGCTGGCCACCCCGCAGGGGGTGCGCACCTTCCAGCCCGGCGAGTACCGGCTGGCCGTGGCCGACCGGCCCGAGCTGTTCGACCAGGCGGAGACCTTCCGACAGGCCAACCAGATGCCCAGCGCCATTCGGGCTTATACCCAGGTCATCGAGCAATACGCCTTCCTCACCTGGGACATCGAGGCCTCGCGGCGACTGGCCGGCATCCAGAACCAGGCCGGACGCCCCGGGGAGGCGGCCCGGACGCTCGAGAAGATCCTGGACCGGGCCGATCACTTCGGTCAGCGGAACCAGCTTCATTCCGAGTACCTTCGCTACCTGGCCGCCCTCCAGGAGCGGGGCGAACTGGCCGAGTTCGGGCCTCGGGGACTGGGGGCGCTGGCCCGGGCCGGGGATCCGCCGGTGGCCGCCCGCGCCCTCGTGCTGCGGGGCGATCTGCGGGTCGCCGCCGGCCAGCACGACGAGGCGGTGCTCGATTTCCTGCGCGTGGCCACCCTGTACCGCCAGGCCCGGGAGATCCAGGCCGAAGCCCTGTTCAAGGCCGGCCAGTCCTTCGACGAGCTCCGGGATCCCTCCGCCGCCCGGCAGATGTACCGCCGCCTCAGAGAGAACTTCCCCCAGAGCCCGTTTGCGGCTAGGATTCCCTGAAACGTTCCACCCCCCGAGGATGCCCCGATGCCCAGACTCTTCCGCTTCATTCTGATCGCCGCCCTGGTCGCGACCGCCGTCATGGTCGGAGCCCCGGAGGCGCTGGCCCAGGAGGCCGCCGCCGCCACTGAAGAGGTTCCGATGCCCGAGGGGATCAGCCTGATCCGCGTCATCCGGGCCAGCGGCCCCGTAGGCATCCTGCTCTGGATCGCCCTGTTCGCCACCTCGGCGGTCGGGTTCGCCCTCATCCTCGACTCCTTCCTCACCATCCGGCAGTCCAAGATCATTCCCGGCACCTTCGTGGGCCAGATCCAGGAGGCCATGCAGCAGGGCGACCTCATGAAGGCGGTCCAGCACTGCAACGAGCAGCCGGGGTCGCTGTCGAACATCCTCGGGGCCGCGTTCGCCAACGTGGAGGAGGGGTTCGAGGCGGTCCAGGACGCGGTCCGGGTGTCGGCCGAACTCGAGGGCGAGAAGCTCATGCAGCGGGTGGCCTACCTCAACCTCGTGGGCAACATCGCCCCCATGCTCGGCCTCATGGGCACCGTGCAGGGCATGATCCTCGCCTTCGCCAACCTGGCCCAGGCGGCCGGCGCGGCCAAGGAGCTGGTCCTCGCCGACAACATCTCCCAGGCCCTCTGGACCACCATGGTCGGCCTGCTCATCGCGGTCCCCGCCGTCGGCTTCTTCTACTACTTCCGCAACCGGGCGGCCAAGATCATCCTCACCATGGAGGGCCTCACCCTCGACCAGATCAAGGTGCTCCGCAACGTCGAGGTGGTGTCCGAGGACGACGAGGACATCTGAGCCCGCCCCCGGCCAGGAGACTTCCCCCGTGAAAGCCCGCACCGATGGAAAGGTCAACATGACGCCGCTCATCGACGTCGTGTTCCAGATGATCATCTTCTTCGTGGTCACGGCGGCCATGGAGAAGGACTCCGTGCACCGGGACATCGAACTGGCCCACGCCCCCCATGGCATCCCCCAGACCGAGCGCGACATCCGGGCCGTGACCATCGATGTGGACACCACCGGGTGGCCCCGCATCGGCACCGCCGTGTACGACCTCGACCGGCTGCGGGGCGTGCTCGGCGAAGCCCGGGCCCGGGGCGGGGTGGACTTCCCCGTCATCATCCGCGCCGACGCCCGGACCGAGCACATCCACGTGAGCCGGATCATGGAGCAGGCCAAGCTGGCCGGGCTCTACCGGGTCGAATTCGTCGCCGTCCACTCCCGTCCCCGAGGATAGTCCGCCATGGCCCGCATGTTCCGTCGCGAAAAGGCCTCCACGCAGGAAGAGGGGGAGATCCCCATGACCCCCATGATCGACGTGGTCTTCCTCCTGCTGATCTACTTCATCATGACCCTGGACCCCCAGCCGGTATTCACCAACCTCCCCATGTACGCGCCGTCCGTGCCGCCGCGGGAACCGACGGAGCATCGGCCCAGCATCCAGATCTATGTGTACGACGCCTTCTTCGTGATCAACGAGCGCCGGATGGATCAGCGGGGGCTCCGCACCGCCCTGGAGCGGATCGCCAACGCCCGGGGCGACGAGGATCCCACCCTGATCATCGTGGCCGACCCCGAGTCGCGCCATGAACGGCTGGTCGAAGTGCTCGACATGTGCTCCCAGTTCGACCTGAGGAACCTGTCGCTGATGACCGGCTCCTGATTGCATTTCCGGCCCGCGTGGGCCATGGTACCTCGGAGGCGACCGATATGCGCAAAGAGACGTTGCGAGCAATCAAGGAACACCTGCTGGGCCCGGTGGGGTCGGTGGTGCTGCACGTGTTGATCATCCTGCTCCTCATGCAGATGGTGCTGGGGAGCACCGGACAGCTTACCCCCAACGTTCCGGTCATGATCATGGAGCAGGTGCAGATCGAGGTCGATCTGGAGGATATCCCGCAGGTGGACCCCCCTCCGCAGGTGCAGGATCAGCCCACGCCGTTTGACGGGGCGAGCCCGGACATGCCGACGGCCGAGGTCGCCACGCCCACGACCAGCACCCTGGACACGTCCGCCCTGGCCGTGGTGGACACGGCGGGGATTCTCATCATGGAGGGCTTCTATGTGGACCGGTCCGCCGCCGCCCGCCAGCGCGGGCTCCAGCAGTGGGGGGGCGACCAGGCCACCGAGCGGGCGGTAATGAACGCCCTGCGGTGGCTGAAGCGCAACCAGAGCGAGGACGGGAGTTGGGGGGACCGGAACTCCCCCGGCCTCACCGGCCTCGGCCTGCTCACCTTCCTCGCCCATGGCGAGACCCCCGACAGCGAGGAGTTCGGCGACACGGTGACCCGGGCCATCCGGTACCTGCTCAGCCAGCAGCGCGAGGATGGGACTTTTGTGGATGTCACCCGAGGCAATCAGGGGGTCTACAACCACGGGATCGCGACCTACGCCATTGCCGAGGCCTTCGGCATGACGCGTATGCCCATTCTCCGGCCCGCCATGGAGATGAGCCTGGAGGCCATTGTGCGGGGGCAGCAGCGGGGCGGGCTTTGGGACTACCGGTACGCCAAGGGCAACCGCCAGGATCTGTCGGTGTCGGGCTGGCAGATCCAGGCCCTCAAGGCCGGGGTGCTGGCCCAGGCCGAGGTCGACGGTCTCCGCGAGGCCCTGTTCCTGGCCGCCGAGGGGCTCAAGACCATGCAGCGGGGCCACGGCGAATATCGGCGGGGCCGCAGCCAGCGCGACACCAATATCCAGAACCGAACCGGCCATTTCGGCTACACCAGTGCCTCCTGGCGCAACCCGGGCATGACCGGCGTCGGCGTGCTCTCCCTCCAGATCATGGGCCTCGGCGAGACCGACATGGCCCGGCACGGACTCCAGGCTCTCGAGAGCTACACCATCGACTGGGAGGATCTGGGAACCTGGATGATGGTCGGCACCTACTACGTCACCCAGGCCAAGATCAACGCCGGAAACCGGTCGGAATGGGACCGGTGGAACGAGGCCATGAAGAAGGCCCTGCCCCCGAACCAGAATGCGGACGGAAGCTGGACGGTCAGCAACAACGAGCGGGGCCATGGGCCCGTCTATGCCACCACCCTGTCCGCCCTCTCGCTGATGGTGTACTACCGCAATCTGCCCACCTTCCAGCAGCCGGAGGCGGTCACCCGCCCGGCCGCCACCGCCGCCGCCGACGAAGCGTCCCCGGACGACGGTGTCGGCGTGCAGGTGCATTAGCCGGGCCCGTACCGGGGCGCCTGGGAAGCGATTTTGACCGAGTCGGAGAACGCCTGAGCGAAGGAGAGTTCACCATGGTCAGCATGGCCCGCCTGTTCCGTCGCGCCCAGACCGGTGTCCAGCAGGAGGGGGAGGTTCCCATGACCCCCATGATCGACGTGGTCTTCCTGCTGCTGATCTACTTCGTGATGACCCTGGATCCCCAGCCCGTCTTCACCCATCTGCCCATACTGGCCCCGTCGTCGGGCTCTCCGGGAATCATCAACATTCGGGTCCACGTATACGACGCCTTCTTCGTGGTCAACGAGCGCCGGGTGGACCGGGCCGGACTGCGCTCCGCGTTGGAGCGGATCGCCAACGCCCGCGGCGCCCTGGATCCCACCCTGATCCTCATCGCCGACCCCGAGTCGCGTCACGAGCGGCTGGTCGAGGTGCTCGATGCCTGTTCGGAGTTCGACCTGCGGAACCTGTCCCTGATGACCGGAACCTGATTCGCGCCTCCCGTCCCGCGCCGGCGCTATGCGTGCAGGGGTGCCGACGGCTCGCCCGGGCGGTCCCAGAAGTCCACAGCCCGGATCCGGTACCAGCTCCGCGTACCCCGAGGCCGGGTGTGTAGCCACGCGGTGCACAGGGTGTCGGGGGCGTTGATCCGTCGCCACGGCCCGTCCTCGGCCTCCGCCGCCTCCACGACATAGGTTCGGATCGCCCGCGACGGAAGCCCGGGCCAGGTCAGAAGCACGTCC
>PXDE01000008.1 GCA_003566475.1 PVC group bacterium
CGGGCCAGCCGGGGGTGGTGCCGCCGGAGGTAGTCGTAGGTCGCGGACTCCTGCCGGATGATGTGGAGGCTGTCGGGGTCGATGTCCTCGGAGCAGGATCCCGCTCCCTTCTCATGGGTCGAGATAAAGTCGATCCGGACTCCGGTCTCCCCGGTGAACCCGTTGGTGCCCGTGTCGCAGTGGGCCATCAGGCCCTTGAACAGGGAGGAGAGGTTGCGGCAGCTCCCGGGACCGCCGAAGCGGATGGCCGGGTCGGCCTCCTTCAGGCCCTCCGAGCAGGCGTCGTAATAGTTGAAGAACGCCTGGTGGCTCTGCGTCCACCAGCCGTCCGGCTCGTTCCAGGTCTCGAAATACCAGGTCCGGACCTCCTCCGCGCCGTATCGGTCCATGAGGTGTCGGGCCAGGTCCCGGACCAGATCCCGCCAGGCCCGGATCTGCCCGCGATCCGTGAAATCGGTGAAGAACCCGGACGGATTCCCCATCAGCTCGAAGAACGGGGCCAGGCGGTGGCGGGCCAGCACGTCGAGCGCGGCGTCCAGGGCCGACCAGTCGTAGCGGGGCGCGTCGGTGCCCAGCCCCTCGGCCCGGACCAGTTCCAGCAGGTAGTGGATGCGGACATGCCGGATCCCGCCGTGGGGCAGGGAGCCCGCGTAGGCCATCTGCTGGCGCATGTCCGCGCTCAGCAGCAGCTTGGCCGGCGAGAAGCCGGTGCTGCGCCAGAATGTCCGGAGCGGCCGGGTGGAGGTGCAGTCGATCTGGACCCGCAGGGAAGGGTCGGTGGCTGGCATGTCTAGGGACTCCGGCGGCGCCGCTGGCGGGGCTTCGTTGGCTCCGGCCGGGCTCTGAACTTCGAGAGGCGTGTGCTCTCGACAAGCTTGGGCAGTGTGTCCAGGGTGAACACCTTGCCCCGAGTGGCCAGGATCAGTTTCTTCATGTCCTCCCGCCGAACTCCGAACCCACGGTCGGCGATGCAGGCCACCACCTCGAACCGCGGGGCCTGGTTGGCCCTGCGGCCACGCATGGCCAACGCGCCCAGGTGCTGAACACGGGTCACCTTGTCCCGGGCGGTCCCATCGTCCTCGGTGATCTTGGCCTCGATGACGACCTGGGGGTTGAACTCGCTGGGGACGATGAAATCGGGCGCTTGGTCAAACCCGGGAATCCGCTCGGCACGCCGGGTCTTCCTCGCGCTGATCCCGGCTCTGGCCAGGCCCTCTTCAATCGCGCTTTCCAGCACGTCGCCCACCAGTTCGGAAACGGAATCGCGATGGCCCGCAAAGGGCCTTCCGAGGAAGCGCTCATAGAGCACCATGGCGTAGGGCACCCCAAGGTCGGCCATCGGCCGAAGGCTGTCGAGGCCCGACGAGGTGTCCGCCTTCTGAAGTCGGTGGAGGCGAGCTGGGTCCGGGGGGCGTGGCACCCCGGCAGAGATCAGACGACACGCGGTGGTGATGAGCGCCTCGATTCGCGTCGACGTGACCCCCTGCGCATAGGAGAGTGGCGTGAGCGGATCCATCCGAATTTTGCGGTCCAGCGTTCGAGCCGCTCCTTGAGGGACATCCACTCCGCATTCCCGACTGGCCAGATAGGCCCATTCCGGAGGGGTGAAGCCCAGGATGGACCTGAGTACGATGAGGCAGACCGGAGTCTCCCGAACCGCCTTCAGGATCTCCGGAGGGGAAAGCCTTCGAAACGACTCTGTGACCCGCTTCAGAGTTTCGTATCCCTGTTCGAAGACCGGGTAGTCCACGAATCCCTGGCCCTTGGGCATGACCAGGAATTCAGACTTTAGCGAATTGAACACCTCGTCGACAAAAGGATCAGGGTCACTTCGGACGTCGTCGAATGGGACTTCAAAAGGGAACGGCATCGTGGGCCTCTCTGAGTGCTGCTGGCGCGAACAGTCCTGATTCGTAGGTCGTCGACAATGGCTTGTCGGCAAGCGAGCGGATCAAGGTTCCTGGATCGCCGAACTTGGCCACTTCCGCGCCGAATCTGGCGAGTCGCCCTCCTGGGGCCACGGTGGCATCCCACTTGGACCGAAGGTTCCAGACCCCCATGCGGGTCAGGTGGCCGAACACGATGCACCGGACGTCCCCTGCGGTCGGCTTCAGGCCGGCCTCTCGGAGCTGCGCCAGGTCAAGTCGTACCAGCGCGTCCAGCCCGTCCAGATCGGTGAACAGGAGGTGCCGTTGGACGCGGCCATGGGCGCGACACACAAACACAGTGTCCACGATGGAAGAACCGGTGCCGTGGATATGGATCGACCCTCCCATCTCGGCCGGGCAGGGGAGGGCGGCCGAGCAGACGAGCCCGGCGTCGAGGATAGCCATGCCCACCGCGTAATAGGCCTCGATCCTGTTGTGATGGAAGGTGAAGGCGAGTGGGGCGCCGGGCTTGAGCGCCCGGCCCATGGCCCGGTACACTCGCCCCAGTCCTTCGGCGAAGTGCTCGATTCCCCGGGACTGGGTGGCATTCCCCGTAAGTTCGTCGGGGGACCGTGTGGAGGGTCGGTCGAACCCTTCAGCCTCCGACCCGACCAGGCGCCGCAGCCAGACGTAGCAGAAATCCATGAGCTCCCCGTACTGCACGTTGCCGAAGTAGGGGGGGTCGGTGAACACCGCGTCGAGGCTGGACGCCGAGAGGTCGGCAACGGCGGAGTCCTGACAGCGGATGGCGACGGTCCTCGCCGGATGCCCGGTCCGGCGCTCGCCGATCCATTCGCCGGGTACCGGCACCGTCACCATCCGGGAGCCATTGCGCCGACGTTCAAATGGGGCGTCGCAGTAGGCCTTGGCCTTGGCGTACTTCTCCACGATGTTGGTCCAGCCACCCGAGCCAACGCTGCTCCCGTTGCCGTTGGTGATGCCCAGGAGGTTGGACTCGCACTGGACGAGTCCAACCGGAAACCCATGCACGCTAAAAATATCCAGCGACTTGAGGGCCACGGTGTCGTAGCGGCACAGCATGTTCTGGTACCGTAGAAGGTCGGATAGATTGGTGGCAAGGGCATGGCGCACTCGCTCGCCTTTCACGGCCGCGATCAGGCGGGCGCTCGTTTCTAGGCCGAGTAACTGACGGGGGCTGAACATCTCGCGGTAATGGCGATACCCCCAACGGTGCAACCGGTCGGTTTCGTCTCCCGGCAGAATCTCCTGATCGGGAACGAACTTCGGGCGCAGCGACGTCCAGCGTCTTTCGGCCTCTGTCGCCTTCTCCAGATCACGTACGTCTGGCTTCTTAAAGAACCGCCCCGAATGCTCGGCGCGTCGGTGCGGATTGTGATACTCGATCGCGAAAAGCCGATGCTGAGGAGGGCCTTCCTCCGGTCTTGGATAGCGGTTCGTGTGGCCGCACCTCCGGCAGGCGCAGGCCCCGCGGCCGGCCGGCCCCTTGTCGGACAGGCGTTCTCCGCAGGTTCGGCATGGTCCCGGGCGGGCGGGATCCTCCACCTCCTGCAATTCTCCGCAGGTTACGCATACCAGGACGTGCCGCGGATGGCGGGAATTAGCCGCCACCAGGTGCCCGGGGAAAAGATCGACCGTCTCGCCGCACGCCTGGCAGGCGATGGTCTTCACCCAGAGAAAATACTTCACCGGAACATCACGGTCGCCATACGTCGGGCAGTCCGTGGTGTAGTACGCTCCCACCTCCTTGCGCAAGCGGTCCATCAATCTTGCGGCCGCCTTCCGGTAGTCGGTCAGGTCAAGGTGCTCGATCTCCTCGCGCACGATCCAGGCCGCCATGGGGTTGATGTCAAACCCCTGAACGCCGCACCCGACCCGGTTGGCCTCCAGCAGAGGGGTGCCTCCACCCATGAATGGATCGGCGACAACCCGGTCCGGGAAGTGGTTGGTCGTAAAGAAGGACTCGGACAGCGGTTTGTCTCCGAACTCCGCCAACGTTAAACCCCTGAACAGGGTTCCCGGCCTTCGGGCGAACCACTTGTGGACGGCGATGATGGGCCGGTAGTTCTGCTGAATCTGCTTCTCCCGCAGCGCCAGCTCGGCGACAAGGGGGATGTCGAACCTGTCTTCGATGCTCATTCTGAACCCTGAATGGTTCCTCGGCGTGTCCGGTGTCGTCTCGGTAGTTCAAGGGATTCCATGCACAGACCATGGCCGAAAGACCTCCCGAGGTGAAGCCCGAAGCGGCCAGGGAATGGAACCGGTGTCCGGTGGTTGGCAGAGAGCCAGGATCCGCTATACTACGGGAACTAACCGGAGGCGGGATGTGGACACAGTGCGCTGGGGAATTCTGGGCTGCGGCAATGTATGCGAGAAGAAGGCCGGACCGGCCCTGGCCGGGGTCAGGGGCTCCGAACTGGTGGCGGTGATGCGGCGCGACGGGGCCAAGGCCCGGGATTTCGCGGAGCGGCACCGGGTGCCCCGGTGGTACGACACGGTCGAGGATCTCCTGGCCGACGAGGATCTGGACGCCATCTATGTGGCCACTCCGGACGCCCTTCACGAGGAGGGCACCGTGGCCGCCGCCGCCGCCGGCAAGCACGTCCTGGTCGAGAAGGCCATGGCCACCAGCACCGCCGCCTGCGACCGCATGATCGCCGCCTGCCGCGGCGCCGGGGTGATTCTGGCCGTCGCCTACTATCGCCGGGGCTACCCCAGCATCCTTCGGGTCCGGGACATGATCGCCCAGGGAGCCATCGGCGCCCTCCAGGCCATCTGGCTCAACGATGAGTTCCCCCTCAGCCACCGGCTCGATCTCGTCCACTTCTACACCGGCGACCAGGAGGCGGTCTGGACCCGGATCGAGGATCTCCCCCCCGGTTCGCACGCGGCCCGAGGCGAGGTGCTCTACTGCCGGTCTGCGTCGGGAATCGTCAGCCTGACCAACCAGGGCTGGGAGGAGAAGCTCGCTCCCGAGCGACTGCGCTTCCAGGGCAGCGAGGGCCTTATCGAGATCAACGACCTCAAGGAGGGGCACCTCACCCTCACCCATCGGGGCGAGGACATCTGGGAGGACCTGGGCGCGCTTCCCGCCACCCACTGGGGCCTGGTCCGGAACTTCGTGCAGCATGTCAACGGCGAGGCCGACCTGTGCTGCGATGGCGTGGAGGGCCGGAAGTCCACGGTCATCCTCGACATCGTCGAGACCCTCCAGGCCGGGGCGCCCGAACAGACGGTGGACTACGGCCAGCCCGGGGCGGGAACACCCGGCGGCTGAACGGCGAATGCGGCCGATCGGAGACACCCATGCACGAAATGTCTCGCAAACCACTGATGTCCAGCAGAATGTACCCGACGTGGCACGGGGGCGCCTGCCCCCGTGCCCTGCCCCCAGAACAGGCCGCCGCCCTCGGAACGTTTCCCCGCCACCTGAAGAATCCCAAAAGCCCGGGGGAAGGCCCCCCGGGCCACGGAGGGCGAAGCCCGCCACGAGCGCGATGAGCCGCGAGCGAGGGAAAGCCATGGTCCGCTCCTGGCCGGTGCCTGGCTCGTTTCAGGAACCCAGGCATGGCCCTTCCTCGCTCCGGCTCGGCGGGAGCCTCGCCCTCCCGGTCGGCCCACCCCCACGGCGTGGGTTCATTCCAGCGAGCGCCTTCCTTCGAAATTCCGAGTTCGACATTCGACATTCTTCGGTTCCCCCGGCTCTGTGCCCATCCGAGCCGCGAAAATCGATAGCGATAGCGAGGAGCGATGGACTTGCCCAACTTCTCACTTCGTACTTCGTCAATCGTCAATCTTCGGTTTCCGCGAATCCCGTATCCTGTATCGCGAACCGCGCATCGCCCCGTGCCTCTCCCCTTATCCGGCTGAACCCCCGCCACGCAGCGGCGCGGTTCAGCAGCCTGCACTGACCCCTGAACACCCCACCCGGAGCCCCCCCATGTCCGTCATCCCCTGGACCCCCGCCGGAAGCTTCACCGACATCCGCTACGAGAAGGCGGAGGGTATCGCCAAGATCACCATCAACCGTCCCGAGGTGCGCAACGCGTTCCGGCCGCTCACCGTGCGCGAAATGGCCGCCGCGCTGGAGGACGCCCGGCAGGATCCCGACGTCGGGGTGATTATCCTCACCGGCGAGGGGGAAAAGGCGTTCTGCTCCGGAGGCGACCAGAAGATCCGCGGCGATGCGGGCTACCGGGACGAGGCGGGCGGGGAGCATCTCAACGTCCTCGACTTTCAGCGGCAGATCCGGACCTGTCCCAAACCGGTGGTGGCCATGGTGGCGGGGTACGCCATCGGGGGCGGCCACGTCCTGCACGTGATGTGCGACCTCACCATCGCCGCCGACAACGCGGTGTTCGGGCAGACCGGTCCCAAGGTCGGCTCGTTCGACGGCGGCTACGGCGCGTCGTACCTGGCCCGCATCGTGGGCCAGAAGAAGGCCCGCGAGATCTGGTTCCTGTGCCGGCAATACCGTGCGCAGCAGGCCCTGGACATGGGGCTGGTCAACGCGGTGGTTCCCCTGGCCGACCTCGAGGCGGAGACCGTATCCTGGTGCCGGGAGATGCTGCGGCACTCCCCGCTCGCCCTGCGCTGCCTCAAAGCCGCCCTCAACGCCGACTGCGACGGCCAGGCCGGTCTCCAGGAGCTGGCCGGCAACGCGACTCTGCTCTACTACATGAGCGAGGAGGCCCAGGAGGGGCGCAACGCCTTCGTGGAGAAGCGGCGGCCCGACTTCTCGCGCTTCAGACGCCAGCCCTAGGTCAGGCGGGCCACCTTGTGGGCGCCCTTGCCGGAGGCGAACCACACGGTCCGGTCCCCGGCCCGTAGCTGAAGGTCGCCGGTGGGGGTGAGGATCCGGCCCTCCCGCTCCACGGTGACGATGATCGTGTCCTTGGGGTGGGCCCCGTCGCGGATCCGCTTGCCGTTGAGCGGCGACGAGGGGGAGAGGACGGTCTCCAGGAGTTCTCCGGGCAGGTGGTGCATGAGGGTGGCCAGGCGGACGCTGCGCCCCCGCACGAACTGCAGCACGGCGTTGGTCATGGCGCGGTAGGGACTGGCCGTTCGGTCGAGCAGACTGAGGGTGTCGATCAGCGAAAGGTAGCTGGATTTGGTGATCTGGGCGGCCGTGAACACCGCGCCCTGCTTCTCGGCCAGAAGGCAGTTCATGATGTTGGCCTCGTCGCTTCCGGTGGAGGCCACGAACGCCGCCCCCTCGACGCCGGCCTCCTGCAGGGTCTCCGGATCGAGGGCGTCGCCTTCGATCACCATCGCGCTGGTCAGCGCGGTGGAGCAGTGCTCGGCCCGGTGGGGATCGGACTCGACCACGACCGTCTTGAGCCTGGCCTCCTCGAGTTTCAGGGCCAGGCTCAGTCCCAGCTCGCCTCCGCCCCCGATGACCACCTTGGGGAACTGGGTGAGATCGGGGGTGGCCCACTTGAGGAACGCCCGGTTGTCCTCGGGGGTTCCGGCGAAGTAGAGCTCGTCGCCGATCCGGATCTGCGTGTTGCCGGACGGAACCAGAGGGTCCGGGCCGCGCAGGATGGCGATGAACCGGATCCGGTCGAGCAGCTCGCGCTCGGGGATCTCGCGGAGCGTGGTGCGGATGAGCAGGTTGTCCATGCCCACCTTCACCCCGACCACCTGGGCGCGGCCGTCGAGGAGGTCGAGCACCTCGAAGGTGCCGGGCAGGGTCAGCACATTGGCCAGCTCCCGGGCGCAGACGTCTTGCTGGTTCACGACCAGATCCACCCCCAGCGCCTTGAGATCCAGTTCGCCGTGGGTCTCCAGATAGTCGGGATTGGTGACCCGGGCCACCGTCGCCTCCGCCCCCGCCGCCTTGGCGTACACGCAGGCGAGGATATTCACCTCGTCCCGATTGGTCACCGCGACCAGCAGGTCCACCCGGTTGATCCGGGCTTCGTAGAGGTCGCGCGGGGAGGAGGCGTCCCCCTGCAGGGTGAGGATATCCAGGCGTTCCTCCGCGTCCTCGAGGGCGTCGCGGTTCAGGTCCATCAGCACCACGTCGTGTCCGCTCTCGCACAGAAGCCGGGCGAGCTGGCGGCCGGCGGTGCCCGCGCCGAGAATGAGCGCTCTCATAGCCGTCCCACCGTGAGCCCGCCGTCCACCATGATGACCTGCCCGGTGGAGTAGGGGAGGTCGCCCCGGGCCAGCATGGCCACCGCCTTCCCCACATCCTCGGGGAAGCCCCAGCGCTTCTGGAGGGTCAGGCCCTGCTCGATCAGGGCGTCATACTTGCCCTGCACGCCGGCCGTCATGTCGGTCCGGGTCACGCCGGGCCGGACCTCGTAGACAGGAATGTCCGCCTCGGCCAGCCTCACCGCGAAGAGCCGGGACATCATGCTGAGGCCCGCCTTGGACACGCAGTACTCCCCCCGGCTGGGCGAGGCCACGGTGGAGGAGATGGAGGTGACGTTGACCATGCAGGCCCGGAACGCGGGATCCTTCCGCCGGGCGTCCAGCATGGAGTTGGCCACCAGCTGGGTGAGGAAATAGGGGCCTTTCAGATTGATGGTGAGCACCCGGTCCCAGCTCGCCTCAGTGGCCTCGAGGATGTCCAGCCGCTGTTCGGGGGCCACGCCGGCGTTGTTGACCAGGGCATGGATGGGGCCTAGCCCGTCCACCGTGGTCCGCACGAGGCGTTTCCGGTCGTCGGCGTCGGCCACATCCGCCGCCACGTAGAGGACGTCGCGTGCGCCCTCCCGCCGCAGGTTCCGGACGACGTCGGTCACCTCCGATTCCGGGCGCCGCCCGTTGAGAGCCAGCGCCCACCCTTCGGCGGCGAGGGCCCGGGCGATGCCCAGGCCAATGCCTCGGGTGCCTCCGGTGACCAGGGCGACGCGGGTGGCGGCAGGGGACGTGTCGGGGGCATGGGGCATCGGCAGACAACTCCTTTTCAGGACGGAAGACCGTAAGATTCCCCCCGAGAGGCCAGCCGGGTCAACCCCCGCGTCGCGTGCCGTTCGCCCCGGCACCCGCCCATGTGCATCCGCATCGCGAGAGGTGCCGGCCAGCGCGAACTCCGAAATGACCGGGGCGGTCGATTTGACCCAGGCGGACTGACACCCTAGGTTACGCGGCCAAATGTGTCCC
>PXDE01000320.1 GCA_003566475.1 PVC group bacterium
CCGCCGGTCCCGGAGAAGCCGGGTTCGCGGGTCCGCGCCGAGACAAGAGCTGCTGCCGGGCGATGTACTGCCGGTCGGCCTCGCTCAGGGAGCTCACCGGAAACCGGAAGGTGTGGCCGTCGCGCTCGAAATGGGCCTGGCCGTCCTGAACCCCGAGGAGGATGGCCTGCATCTGGCGGCCCCGGACGTCGGTCCAGGTGCGGATCCCGGCCAGGGCGGGGAGGGCCGACAGGGCCAGCAGGAGCGCGGTGGCCCGGAGGCGGGAGAACGTTCGGAAGGTGCGCATGGTCGGGCCTCCTAGTCCAGCGGTCCGCGGAACACGACGATGTAGGCGTCGGCGTAGCCCCCGCCGAACCGGGGCTGGAGCGGGCGCAGAAGCGGCGTGGGCAGATCCTCGTTGTGGCCGGCCAGGGCCGATCCCACCGCCGCGAACCCGTCGCGGGTCTTCTCCAGCCCCTCCAGCCGCACCCCGGGCAGGTAGCTGGAGTAGCGGAGCTGGGTGAAGTCGCGGTTGAACGCGGCCACGTACTGCCCCCCGAACCGGCTGCCGTCGCGGGGATACGTCCAGATCGCGTTGGGGGTCTCGATGAGTCCGGTGGCGGATCTGCCGGTAAAGATGAAGCCCCCCTCGTCCAGGGACCGGAACTGGCTGATATTGATAGTGTTGGGCCGGTTGCGGGCGCTGGCGGACTCGAAGTTGCCCGGCACGTAGGAAAGCCAGGAACTCATCACCAGCACGTCGAAGTTCTCGGGGTTGATGCGCACGATATAGGTGGCCTGGCCCACCTGCATGCCCCAGGTGGACATCCCGTACCCCCCGCTGCCGCCATGGGGACGCCGGAGGTCGAACGGGTGGCGGGTGTAGACCGAGTTGCCCCCGTCGGAGCTGCCGATGATGAGGATGTTGCCCTGGACATCGAACCCTCCGTCGCGCACGTAAGAATCGGACACCAGCCGGAAGTTGTCGTGCCCGACCACGCCGCCGTCCCAGCCGTAGATCTCCCAGCGGAACGTCCCGTCGGCGTCGAATCCGTGGACGTAGGGACGCCACCACGGCTCGCGCCCGGTCCCCGGATTGTTGTGCCCGCCGCCGATCAGGCTGCCGTCCTTGCGCGACACCCCGAGCAGGCGCCCGGACCCGGCGGTGCGCTCGATCGGGGTCAGCTCCGACCCGTCCGCCCGCAGGCGCCACCACCCCCCGGCCGAGAACACGTAATTCCCCTCGTGGTCCAGATGCAGCGGATCGGGCGCGTTGCGGTACCCCGGGAACAGCCAGGCCCATTCCAGGTTCCAGGTGGCGGGGTCGATCTGCGCGATGAACACGTCGCCCGGAGTCTCCACCCCCTGAAAGCGCCTCGATCCGGTGTTGCGGCCGGTGGCCGCCGGGGCCTCGCGGACCCGCGGCCCCCGCCCGGCCCACTCGCGGAAGGCCCGGGTGGCGTGGCCGGTCACCACCAGCTTGCCCTGGTCGTTCACCCGGCCGAACTCCAGGCTGGCCACGCCCCAGTCGAACCGGGTCACCTCGACCACCCGCTGCATGTCCGGACTGAACCGGACGAACATCCCGGCCACGTCGGGATTGTGGCGGGCGAGGTCGCTGGGATGCCCGCCAGTCCGGGGATCGCGTCCGTCGAAGGGGTCCAGGCCGCGGTGCTGGCCGCGCCCCAGCACGCGGGGCCGGGGCTGGGCCGGGAACTGAGGCCCCCAGGCGTTGCCGAAGGCCAGGATGCTGCCGTCCCGGAGCGTGTCCACGGCCACGAATTCCTCGATGCCCTCGGACCCGAAGAACGTGGCCGCGACCGGATCGAGGTAGCGGTCGTGAGAGGCCGCCTTGCGGTTGAACTCGGAATATCGGTCGGCTCGGGCTGACAGGGCCGGGCCCAGCAGCAGGACGGAGGTCAGCGCGGCCGCGCCCGACCGGCGGAGGGCGGCGATGGGAGTCGGATGGGTATTCATGGCCAAACAGGGTAGCCCGAAATCGGGGGAGGCTCAACCCGCGCCTTGCCCGCGACCGGCGGAACGGTCATAAACCTCGGCCATCGGGAGGGTGGCGATGCATGTGATGGTGGACATCCAGCCGGCGGTGGGGCCGGGGGCGGGGATCGGGCGCTACGTGCGCTCGCTGCTCGGGCCTCTGGCCGCCCAGCGACGGCCGGAGGACCGCCTGTCCCTGTTCTACTTCGATTTCCGCCGCCGGGGTGTCCCGCCCCTCCCGGCCGGGGCCGAGGTCCGGGCCCACCGCTGGATCCCGGGGCGGATCGTGCAGCGGGCGTGGCGGACCTTCCGGGCCCCGCCCTTCGACTGGTTCTCGGGACCGGCCGACCTGTTCCACTTCACCAACTTCGTGACCCGCCCGCTCCGTCGGGGCCGGTCGGTGGTGTCTATCCACGATGCCTCCTTCCTCCGGCACCCCGAGACCCTGGAGCCGAAGAACCTCGCCTTTCTCACCCGACACATCCGGCGTTCCGTGGAGACTGCCGACGCCATCATCACCATCTCCCGGTTCACCGCCGACGAGCTGCACGCGCTGCTCGACGTGCCCCGGGAGAAGCTCCACCCCATCCATCTCGGCCTGGGCGAGCATCTCGCCCCGCCCTCCCCCGACGGCATCACGGCCGCCCGGAAGGTCCTGCGGCTGGACCGGCCCTACCTGCTCCATGTGGGCACCCTGGAGCCGCGCAAGAACCTGACCCTCCTGGTGGACGCCTTCGAGCGCCTGGACCGAGCCGACCTCGACCTGGTGCTGGCCGGCAAGCCGGGCTGGCACACCGGGCCCATCCTCGCCCGCATCGAGGCATCCCCCCTGCGCGACCGCATCCGCCGGCTCGACTTCGTTCCCGAAGCGCACCTGGCCGGCCTGTACGGAGGCGCGAGCCTCTACGTCTGCCCCACGCTCTACGAAGGGTTCGGGTTCACCCCGCTGGAGGCCATGCGGTGCGGCGTGCCCGTGGTCGCCTCCCGGTCGAGCTGCCTGCCCGAGGTGCTGGGCGACGCCCCGGTCTGGGTCGATGGCTACGATGCCGGGGACTGGACCGACGTGCTCCGCCAGACCCTCGACGACGAGGCCGCGCAGGCGGTGGCGCGAGAGCGCGGGCTGGCCCAGGCCGCCGGCTACACCTGGGCCGCCACCGCCGCCGCCCACTGGGACGTGTACCGGAAGGTGCTGGCATGATCCGCATCGGCTTCGACGCCCGCTGGATCGCCGTCGAGGGCGGAGGCATCAGCACCTATGCCCGCGAGATCCTCCGCCGGATGCTGCATGCGCCTGGCGATGCCGAGTTCACCGTGTTCGTCCGCGACGCGGCGGCCCGCGAGGCCCTGGTCGCCGAGGGGGTGATTCCCGGTTCCGGGCCGACCCGGACCGTGATCGCGCCCTGGAGCCCGATGGCCCCGGCCTCCCAGGTCTTTATGCCGAGCCGCATCCGGGCGGCCGGCATCGGTCTGTTCCACTCGCCGAACTTCGCCCTGCCCCTGGCCGCGTTCTCGGGGATCCGGCGCCCGGTGCGGGGGGTGGTCACCGTGCACGACCTGATCCCGCTCGTGATGCCCGACCACGCGCCCCGGAGCCGGAAATCGCGGTTTGCCCCCGCCTTCCGGCGCTACCTCAGGGCCTGCGTGCGCCGGGCCGACCGGGTGGTGACGGTCAGCGAGCACTCGCGGCAGGATCTGATCGGCCGCCTCGCCCTGCCCCCGGATCGGGTGATCGTGATTCCGAACGGGGTGTCGGAGCGGTTTCGCCCGGGTCCAGCCGGCCCCGCCGAAGCGTCGGCCCCGGAGATCCTGTACGTGGGCCGACGCGATCCCTACAAGGGCCTGGTCACGCTGGTGGAGGCGCTGGCCGAAGTGCGGCGTACGGTTCCGGAGACGCGGCTGCGGGTGATTGGTCCCGCCGACGACCGGTATCCCGAGGCCCCGGAGCGGGCGAAGGCGCTGGGGCTGGAGCAGGCGGGGGCATGGAGCGGGCATGTGGACGACGACGAACTGGTCGCGGCCTACCGCCGGGCCTCGGTCCTCGCCCTGCCCTCCCGCTACGAAGGCTTCGGGCTGCCGGTGATCGAGGCCATGGCCTGCGGAACCCCGGTGGTCTGCTTCCGGGGCGGATCGCTGGAGGAGGTCGCGGGCGGTGCCGCCCTACATCCCGCGCCGGAAACCTCGGAGGGCCTGGCCACGGGTCTGGTCCGGATCCTCACCGACCCGCCCCTGGCCGCCCGCCTCCGCGAGGCGGGCCTGGCCCGCGCCGCCGCCTTCTCCTGGGACCGCACCGCCAAGGCCACGCTGGACCTGTACCGGAGGTTGCTGACAGATCCGCCTTAGCCGGAACCATGCAGCGGAACCGCGAATGGACGCGAATGAACGCCAATGGGGACAAGGTGAAACCACGCCGTGGACTCCGGCCGCCCACACTCACAGGGGGGTGAGCGCAATCCGGCCTCTCCGCCATTCTGAAATTCGCGTCCATCCCCTCCTCCGGAGGGGTGCCCGAAGGGCGGGGTGGGCTGGGCGTTCATTCGCGGTTCAAAGTCGTCCGGGGGCTGGATCGTTCCGGCTTAGATCGAGCCCGGCTGGACTAGCTGATCCGGCGCCGCTGCCGTTTCCGCCGCCCGGGAGGGCGAGTCCCTCCTTGGGCGCATTCGCGTCAACCTAAGACGGAACCGATTCAAGCACAGAATGTTATGATCTGGATTCCCCGGTCCAGCGCCAGGCGTTCCAAGCGGATCTAGTAGCCTCTGCCGAACCCCAACGGGGTTCCATCCGCCAGCCTAGGGTTGCGGCCTTGCCGCTACCCTGGGTCCGTCCCCTCCCAAGGACCAACCCCAACGGGGTTGCGTCCGCCCCGCCCAGGGCGTGGGTTGGGTCGGACGCAACGCCTTCAGGGTAGGGATGTTATCAACCCCTAGAACCCAGGGTAGCTCGTTCCTCGCAACCCTGGGCTGGGGGTACGTAGCCCCGTTGGGGCATCCGGATGCGCAGTCGGCAGCTTTCGCGTCCGCTTAGGTTGACGCGAATGCGCCCTGGGCGGGACGAGCCGGAGGGCCCTGGACCCGTCATCTCCGCCGGGGATCATCCTCCGGATCCACATAGTTGATCTCCAGCGGACCGATCGAGGTGATGTGCAGAATCGTATCTCCTTCGCTCCCCGTCAGCACATAGTGAACCGAACCAGGAGGAATCATGCTGTATGTCCCCGGCTCGAGTCGCTCGGCCTCCTCCCGATCCACCGTCTCCCCGTGGCCCAGATAGAACTCTCCGGAGAGCACCACCGCACGCTCGGGCAGCGGGTGCGTGTGGGGGGCGATGACGTAGTCCGGCGGCAACCTGAGCCTGAGCGTGTAGACTTCGCCTTCTGCGGAAGGATCCCCTTCAAGAACGGCGACTTCCGCGCCTCGCTCGAAGGCGGGAGGAGCGGCCTGCCATTCGATCTCTGAGGGGCGGAAAACCTGGTGCGGGGGATGCTGGCCGCCGCCATGCGCGATCCCGGTCTCGCCGTGCGGCCGTCGGTCGCAGGCAGTGAGGAGCACAGCCAGCAGCATGCCAAGGGGTATCGCGTTGCGCATGGATCGACCTCCGATGAACGTCCGTGCCTGCCAGATGGACCGCGATGACCGGTCGGGTCAGCGTACCCGCCTACCCCTTGCTGTCAAGGCGATGGTCCTGGCGCCTGGGGCGCATTTGCGTCAACCAAGTGCGGCGTATGCCCTCCCATGGAATCGCCCCTTCAGGGCTCCTGATCCTATAGGACGCTTACCCCCAGGGCTCTCGCCCTGGGCTGGCCTGAGTCGCCCCTTCGGGGCTCGGCATCGATCCACCTGTCCGGTTCGCCCGCAAGCCCCGGAGGGGCGACTCAGCCCAGCCTGGGCCGTCGGGCCCAGGATCCAGGTTTCTCAACGGTTCGGAGCCCTGAAGGGGCGATTCAATGGGATGGGATGGCCCATTCGCGGCCACGCCCCAGGGTGGGCGTAACTACCGAGGTTCTCGCGAGGGCCAGATCTGGACGCGCGCTGCGTTCAGCGGCCTGTGGGCGCAACGCGGCCGGAAGCCGGGCCCGCGCCGGCAAGAACCATCTGCTCCTGAGCCCAATCCGGCCCATGAGAGCCCACGATCGTGGAAGTACACTGTCCCCGGCTGAGCCTATGTGAGTCCACGATCGTGGAAGGACATCGTCCTCGGCTTGGCCAATGTATAGCCATGATTGCGGGAGGAATCGTCCCCGCCATGCCTATGTGAGCTCACGATCGTGGTCTCACACAGTCTTTGGCCAGGCCTATGTGACGCTACGATCGTGGCTTCACACCGTCCTTCGCCTGGCTGTGGATAGGCCTCCGTCGGTTCCCAAATCGCCCCCCTCCAGTGTAAGGCGTCGCCGTGCGGCCCGAAGGGTCGTGTTCCTTACGAAGCACAGAATCGGCCAGATTCGCTTCATTCCCTCGTACACCACCCATCAGGGCTTGGGCTCAGAGGACCGCGAATCCGGCGGCGGGCTTATGGCCCGTTCGGTCTCGCTGCCCGTCTGAGTCTTCAGTTCAGGAATCGTCACGGTCAGTTCCTTCCGGATGCCCGGGCCTCTGCCGATGTGGGGATTGGCGTCCAGGATCGCGCGGATCCCGCGGGAGACATGCTCGTCTCCGTAGTACTGCCTCGCCAACGCGGCCAGCGTCTCGCCCGGGCGGACGACATGGGTGGCGGGCGGCGTCGGCACCGGCTCGCCTGACGAGGCGAAACCCGCCGCCGCGAGACCGATGAGCATGCCGATCCGTATCGCGAACCGTCCCTGCATGCCCCCGATCCTATTTCCACCGCCTTTCGGGGTCAATCACCCGAGCTCGAACGAGGTGACGCCGAAGATGCGGTCCACCGGCAGGTCACGGGCCTTCCCCCGGTACATCCGGGCCGTCTCGAAGGAAACCGTCATCCGGTGACGCTCGGCCAGGCCGACGGCCGCAGGATTGGCCTCCGGCGTGCCAAGGAGGGTGAAGGAATCGCCATCCCTTCCAGGAGGAAGTGTCTTCCGGCTTCATGGCGCCGAACTTCTCCGCACCCTTGAGCTTTCCGCTGGATCGGGCGTTCTGGTTCCGCCGCGCGGTTCCCATGGGCGCACGGCGAAAGCACCCAGTACGATGTACCAGACCAGAGCCAACCCATTCCAGAACCAGACGGCCATGTGAAAAACGAAATCGAACTCAGGCTTCTCCGCCGCCGCCGGCTTGTTCTGGGGGCAGGGCACGGGGGCAGGCGCCCCACGTGCCACGTCGGGGACATGCTGTTGGCGAGCAGTGGTTTGTGGAGAATGGCGTGCATGGTGTCTCAGAGCAGTTGCCGCCGCTGGCACGCTGGGCCAGCCGGATGGGGGTGAGACGGCTGGCGCGATATGAGTTGTGAGGTGTGGGATGTGGGCCGGTCCCTCCGTGGCCCGGGCTTCTAGCCCGGAGCTGAGCGAGATATGGTCCCGGTCCGTCCATGAAAAGCGCGTCCGCCGACCCTGGTCGTTCCGGGATCCGGCCTCGCTCGGGCACGGGCTGGAAGCGCCGTGCCACGTCGGGGACATCCTGGTGGCGAGCCGTGGCTTGTGGGGTTTGGCGTGCAATGTTGTCTCAGAGCCGAGCCGCCAGGAATGGCCCACCTGCGGAACGGGCGCAAACAGATGCCGGCGCCGGCGCGCGCATCCCGGTCCGGCGTTGCGCGACGGGGCGATTTGGGGCAGGTTGGCGGCATGAAATCACTGCGACGCTTGCTGACTTTCTGGTTTGTGGTTGCGGTTCTGGCCACCTTGGCCCTGGCTTCCCCCGTGCGGGCGGAGGAACCGGAGGCCCCGGAACCCGCCCGCACCGTCCTGTGGGCGTTGTCGGGAACGAGCAACACCGTCTATATCCTGGGGTCGATCCATCTGCTGGGGCCCGAGCACTATCCGTTGCCTCCGGCCATGGAGGCGGCCTATCGGGACAGCCAGGTGGTGGTCTTCGAGACCGACATGGAGGCCATGGAGGCGCCCGCGTTCCAGCAGGAGATGCTGCGGCGGGCCATGCTGCCTGCCGACACCACCCTGAAGGAGGAGGTCGCCCCCGAAACCTGGGCGTTTCTGGAGAAGCGGTTCGCCGACGCGCCGTTCACCCTGGCCGCCTTCCAGCGCTTCCGGCCCTGGATGTGCGCCCTCACCATCACCATGCGCGAGCTCCTGCAGATGGGCCTGCGGCCGGACCTGGGGGTGGACCGGCATTTCTGGGACCGGGCCGGGGAGGACGAGAAGACCCGGACGTTTCTGGAGCGCCCGGAGTTCCAGCTCGATCTGCTCACGGCCATGGAGCCGGAGCAGGAGGAGCAGTTTCTGCTGGAGACGGTCCGGCAGGCGGACGAGACCCGCCAGGAGATGCGGCGGCTGGTCCGGGCCTGGCAGACCGGGGACATCAGGACCCTGGAGGATCTGGTGGGCAAAGGGTTCGCGGACTATCCCGACCTGGAGAAGCGGTTCCTGACCGACCGGAACCGGGCCTGGATTCCCCGGATCCTGGAGATGCGGCAGGTCGAGGAGAACGTTCTGGTGGTGGTCGGGGCGGCCCACCTGGTGGGCAAGGACAGCGTGATCGACCTGCTCCGGCGCGGCGGCCTCCGGGTCGAGCAGAAGTAGCCCCTACGTGCCCTGTTTGGGCCCGCTCCCATCGCACGCGGCCTTAAGCCTGGTCATCCATGAGGACTGCGCTTTGCTAATTAACATTTATGTTGATATATGCGACAAGGCATACACATTTGTTTATGAATGCTGTTCGTTTCCCATTGGTGTAGATTTTTTGTTCTTCCCATAAACAACTGCACGAAAGAAGTTTGCGACTATGGCTGCCCCGGGTTCCCCGGCACTTGGCACAGGCGGTGCTAAGGGTGGGCCGACCTTCGGAGTGAAGCGGACATGGGGTCCGCGGCCGGAGGATACGGAGAGGCGTGCCATGAGACGTTGGATGCGGACAGGATGGCTGGCGCTGGCGCTGCTGACCGCGGGTGCGGTCGGGGCGGTGGCCCAGGAG
>PXDE01000475.1 GCA_003566475.1 PVC group bacterium
AAGCCCATGCGGTCATTGGCCAGCAGCAGCCGGGTGCTCTCCCAGAGGGGGGTCACGATCCGCCGGTCGGTGGCCTCGGCCTGGCTCAGGGTGCGGACAATCATGCTCCGCGCACCCCCGCCCGCAGCAGATGCTGTCGGGCGTCGTCGGTGACAGCCGTGCGCACGCTGGCCTCCAGCCGGTCCAGCCCCTCGCGGAGCTCGTCCTCGGTGATGGTGAGCGGGGGCAGGCATTTCACCACCTGGCCCTGGTCGCCCGAGGTCTCGATGACCAGATGACGCCGGAAAGCGTCGCGGGTGATGCGCCCGGCCAGGTCGCCGGTGCTCACGTCGATGGCCTGGACCATGCCCCGTCCGCGGACGGAGATCCGCCCCCGGTCGTCGAGGGCGGCCATGGCCTCGAGGCGTTCGCGCATGATCTCGCCCTTGCGCTGGATCTCCTTCGAAAAGGCGTCGTCGCGCCAGAACTCGTCCAGGGCCTCGGTCGCGGTGACGAAGGCCAGGTTGTGGCCGCGGAAGGTGCCGTTGTGCTCGCCCGGCTTCCAGGTGTCGAGGCCGGGCTTGAGGAGCACCACCGCGAACGGCAGGCCGTAGCCGCTCAGCGACTTGGAGAGAGTGACCACATCCGGGTCCAGGCCCGCCTCCTCGAAGCTGAAGAAGCGCCCCGTCCGGCCGCAGCCCATCTGGATGTCGTCGATCATGAACAGCAGGCCGTACTTCCGGCACAGGGCCTGGAGCGACTGCAGCCACTCGGCGGTGGCCACGTTGATGCCGCCCTCGCCCTGCACGGTCTCCACCAGGATGGCCGCCGGGTGGTCGAGCCCGCTGCTGCCGTCGTCCAGAGCCTTCTCCAGGTAGGTGGCGGTGTCCACCTCGCTGCCCAGGTAGCCGTCGTAGGGCAGGAACGTGACCCCCGCCGTGGGGATGCCCGCCGCCTCGCGGTAGTGCTGGTTGGCGGTGGCCCCCAGCGCGCCCATGGTCACGCCATGGAACCCGTTGGTG
The DNA here is from genome assembly GCA_003566475.1 of PVC group bacterium. GTDB lineage: Bacteria > Verrucomicrobiota > Kiritimatiellia > SS1-B-03-39 > PXDE01 > PXDE01. The sequence continues at coordinate 1,002 of PXDE01000475.1, forward strand.
AAGGCCACGATCTGGGTGCGTCCGGTGTTGTTGCGGGCGACCTTCATGGCCGCCTCCACCGCGTTGGCCCCGGTGGGGCCGGTGAACTGCACCTTGAAGTCGAGCCCCCTCGGTTCGAGGACGGTCTCGCGGAAGGTCTTCAGGAAGTCCCGCTTGGCCGTGGTGGCCATGTCGAGGCCGTGGACGAGGCCGTCGCGCCCGATGTATTCCAGCAGGGCCTTCTTCAGCCGGGGGTGGTTGTGCCCGTAGTTCAGGGTGCCGGCCCCGGCCAGAAAGTCCAGGTATTCGAGGCCCTCCTCGTCGTAGAGGCGGGCGCCCTCGGCGGTGTTGAACACCACCGGGAACGAGCGGCAGTAGCTCCGCACGTTGGATTCAAGTTCGGTGAAGATGCTCATCAGGCGTCTCCTTGGGATGGGGTGGTCGGGCCGTCCAGCGGCCCGATGCGGAGGAGTTCCTCGGCCGCATGGGCGTCCGGGAAGTCCTCGGGTCGGAAGAAATCGGACACGGTCAGCTCCGCGCCGCGCTGGCGGGCGAGCTTCGCGAACAGGGCCCGGGAGGGCGCGTTGTCGGGCGACACCGTGGTTTCCAGCCAGGCCACCGGGGGGGGCGCCGGCCGGGCCAGCACGTCGGCCAGCATGCGGCCAGCCAAGCCCTGGCCCCGGGCGTCGGCGTGGACCGCCACCTGCCACACGAACAGGGTGTCGGGACGGTCGGGGATCCGGTAGCCGGACAGGAACCCCACGATGCGTTCGTCCGTCGTCTCGGCCACCACCGAGGTGGCGGCGAAGTGGATGCACAGCAGCAGGTAGGCGTAGCTGCTGTTCACGTCCAGGGGCGGACAGGCCGCGATCAGACGGTGCACCGCCGCGCCATCGGCGACCTGCGGCGCCCGCAGGACCGTCGTCAGCTCCCCTCGGCGGGGGCCCGGGGGTGACGTCTGAGTTTCAGGTTCCGGCATCGAACTCCGGACCCGCATCCACCGTCGGGGCCGCAAGGGCCCCCGGTTTCGCGTCCGGGTCGAGTTCCGTATGGCCTTCCGCGAGATGGGCGCCGCGGTCCAGGAGGGGCTCGGCGTCCACATGCCCAATCTCCATCAGATCGACCAGTCGTTCAAGGGAAAGGGCCAGCGTGGAACGCTCCAGCTCGGGCAGGTCGCGCAGGGCGGCGGCCAGCCGGTCCTGAAGCGGCGAGGGCGTGTCGCGGAGCAGGGCCCGGCCCGCCGCGGTCGCATGCAGAAACACCTTCCGCCGGTCCTCGGCATCGCGCTTCCGGCGGATCAGCCCTTTGGCCTCCAGCCGGTCCACGATGCCCACCAGGGTGCTGGGGGTCAGATAGACCTCGGCGGCCAGATCACGGAGGGTTATCGCCCCCGCCTGCTCGATGGCCCGGAGGCTCACGAGCTGGGGCACGGTCAGTCCGAACTCGCCGGTCACCCGTCGCGAGTACAGCTCGGTGGCCCGCACCATCCGCCGGATGGCCTGCAAGACCCGCATTTCGTAGTTGATCGCCATAAAGAGTGCTTTCTCAAATGATTTGAGCCCAAACGATATCAGCCGACGAAGAATCGGTCAAGCGGGAAGACAGGGGCGGGCTACCGGAACGGATCGACGATGCGGACCCCTTCCACAACCTGGTCGGCCTGCATATCCTCGGTCAGCAGCTCCGCGCATCCGGCCCGCTTCGCGGATGCCAGGATGAGAGAGTCGTACCATCCGTAGCGGTAGACGGCCTGGATGGACAGGGCGTGGACATAGAGATCCTCGTCCGGCCAGATTCGGCAAAGCGGCATCAGCACCGAGCGCAGATAGTCCCGGCATTCCGCCGGATCCATGGGGGTCGCGAACTTCGTGGTCGCCACGTTGAGGAATTCCTGCGCCACCTGGTAGCTCAGGCATGCGCGACCGGACTGCAGGGCGACGGCCACGATCTCACGCGCCCGTTCCCGCTTCCGGGGGGCGGTGGCGTCGAACGTGTAGACCAGCACGTTGGTGTCCAGGAAGGACTTAGCGGGCATTGCGCTCCGCACGGGTGAACCGGCGGCCTGGCTGAACGTGGTCCAGACGGGCCATCAGACCCTCGTAGTCGGCGTCCCGGCCCGATGGGCCCGCGAAGTCGGCCAGCCATTCGCGGAAAGCCTGGTTCAGACTCATCCGACGATCCGCCGCCTTCCTCCGCGCCCGGCGGATCAGGTCTTCCTCGGCGGACAGGGTGATGTTCTTCATCGTTCCATCCCGTGTAACTTGTGTGCACGAATATAGTGCGAACACGGTAGAAGTCAACCCCTCTTCCATCGAGATCGCCCCCAGGGCCTCTCCCCATCGGAAAGACCTGTCCCTAGTGGCGGCCCCCAGGGCCTGTCCCCATCAGGGCCGCAGGGGTCTGTCCCCATCGGAGAGACCTGTCCCCAGCGATGGCGGATGGGTGACATCAAAACCATGGCGCGACAGATTCTGTGGCACGGTAAAGACGCAGATTCAGATGCCGGACGAGATCTGCCGCGACGTGAAGCGTCTGGCGGCCGACAAGGAATGGTCGCTGGCCGAAACCTTGCGCCGGGGGGCCGAACTGCTGCTGGAGCGGTATCCGCAGGTTCCGGAGCGGGCGGAGATCTGGCAGCTCCCCGAGCCCCGCGATCTCGGCTGGAGGGGAATGACGCACCAGGAGGTGCACGAGGCCGCGATCGAGGACATGGAGGCCACCGCCTAGGCATGTGGTAGGCTGTCAGCCATGAAACGCGGGTGGCTGGCCGCAGGGGTGATCGCGCTGAGCCTTGGGCTCGGGGGGTGGTGGTACCGCCCCGGGGAGGCGAGGCTGGATGCGGAGGCCATGGCGGCCGCCGAGACCCGGATGTGGCAGGCCTACTATGAGGGCGAGGGGGTCCGACTGGGAGCAGAGCTGATCGGGGTGCTGCGGAGTCAGTTCGGCCTTTCCCGCGCCCGGGCGTGGGGCGTGGGCCGACGGTTCGCCGCCGCCGCGCTCATCTTCCGCGACACCCGGGAGGACTATGAGAGTCAGGTGTTGCCCCTGCTGACGGACGCCTACCGCCGGCTGGATGCGGCGGTGGACCGGCCCATCCGGGCCGAGGCGGCCGCCCGGGCCGAGCTGGCCTGGTGGGTGGCCCGACGCGAACCCGGCCGGAACCACCCCGAGCAGGTGGGCCTGTCCCTGGCCACGCTCTATGCCGCGCTCTATGGCGGCGCCGAGGAAGACTACCTCGCCGCCGGCCTGCTCCGGGCCTGGGCCGCCGCCTATCGGGACCGCGAGGCTGGCCGCACCGACTGGGAGGAGGTCGAGCGGCAGCTTCACGAATCCTATCGGGAACTCCTGGAGGTGATCGGCGAGGGCGGTTCCCGCCCCCGCCCGTCAGAACCAGCAAGGCGCTGGCAGTGAGCGCTTTGCGGACAGAGACTCCCGGGATGCGAAAAAAAAGCACAAGGGGGCTTGCAACCCGGGGCAAGGATGGGATAAGTGTAGTGCTTGCCCGAGGGTCTTTCAGACGGAAGACCGGCCCGGTGCCCGAAAAAATTTCGGGCAGGGGGTTGACAGCGGGCAGGCGGCCATGTAGGCTGCACGTTCTTTGTCTGGCGGCCGAACCGGCGCGCGTAGCGCCGAGCCAACGTCGGACGGGGTCTTTGACAGATCAGATGCTACGACACAACTTCGACTCAGAGGTGGTGTGGTTTGCATCGGTTAAGCGTACCCGGAATTCAGAAGTGAATGCCGGGATGAACTTTCTATTTTGGAGAGTTTGATCCTGGCTCAGAGCGAACGCTGGCGGCGTGGATTAGGCATGCAAGTCGAGCGGGATCCCGGTCGAGGATTCTTCGGATGACGAGACCGGGTGAGAGCGGCGAACGGGTGAGTAACGCGTGGGCAATTTACCTTCAAGTCGGGGATAGCTCGCCGAAAGGCGGGATAATACCGGATGTGGTCGTCGGGCGCCTGCCCGGCTGTCCAAAGGCGGGGATCCTTCGGGACCTGTCGCTTGAAGATGAGCCCGCGTCCCATCAGCTAGTTGGCGAGGTCACGGCTCACCAAGGCGACGACGGGTAGCTGGTCTGAGAGGACGACCAGCCACACTGGGACTGAGACACTGCCCAGACTCCTACGGGAGGCTGCAGTCGAGAATCTTTGTCAATGCACGAAAGTGTGAACAAGCGACGCCGCGTGGAGGATGACGGCCTTCGGGTTGTAAACTCCTGTCAGGAGGAAAAAAGAGTCGGCCGGCGAACAGCCGGCGGGCTTGATGGTACCTCCAGAGGAAGCCACGGCTAACTCTGTGCCAGCAGCCGCGGTAATACAGAGGTGGCAAGCGTTGCTCGGATTTACTGGGCGTAAAGGGTGCGTAGGCGGCCAGGCATGTCGGGTGTGAAATCTCACCGTTCAACGGTGAAACGGCACTCGAAACGGTCTGGCTTGAGGCAGGTAGGGGAGAACGGAATTCTCGGTGTAGCGGTGAAATGCGTAGATATCGAGAAGAACACCGGCGACGAAGGTGGTTCTCTGGGCCTGTCCTGACGCTGAGGCACGAAAGCTGGGGGAGCAAACAGGATTAGATACCCTGGTAGTCCCAGCCGTAAACGGTGTGCACTTGGTGTGGGTGGAATTAGCCCCATCCGTGCCGGAGCTAACGCGTTAAGTGCACCGCCTGAGGAGTACGGCCGCAAGGCTAAAACTCAAAGGAATTGACGGGGGCCCGCACAAGCGGTGGAGCATGTGGCTTAATTCGATGCAACGCGAAGAACCTTACCTGGGCTTGACATGCCCGTCGTATCCCGGTGAAAGCCGGGAGTCGGTTCGGCCGGACGGTGCACAGGTGCTGCATGGCTGTCGTCAGCTCGTGCCGTGAGGTGTTGGGTTAAGTCCCGCAACGAGCGCAACCCCTGTGGCTAGTTGCCATTTCCGCCGCAAGGCGGGAAGCACTCTAGTCAGACTGCCTGTGAAAAGCAGGAGGAAGGTGGGGATGACGTCAAGTCAGTATGGCCCTTATGCCCAGGGCTGCACACGTGCTACAATGGGCGGTACAGAGGGATGCGAAACCGCGAGGTGGAGCCAATCCCCAAAACCGTCCTCAGTTCAGATCGGAGTCTGCAACTCGACTCCGTGAAGCCGGAATCGCTAGTAAAGGCGCATCAGCTACGGCGCCTTGAATACGTTCCCGGGCCTTGTACACACCGCCCGTCACATCATGAAAGCCGACTGCACCCGAAGTCGCCGGGCCAACCCGCAAGGGAGGCAGGTGCCGAAGGTGTGGTGGGTAATTGGGATGAAGTCGTAACAAGGTAGCCGTAGGGGAACCTGCGGCTGGATCACCTCCTTTCTAAGGAGCATCCGTCTCCCGGCCTTGGCCGGGGGTTCGGAGAGGCTAATCACCAGGATCCCGCCCCTCGGGGCGGGCCGAAGGTGAGGGCAGGCCGTTTCGGCGGCGTGTCCGCAAACATTTGCGCGATGACCGAAGGCAAACCGCACCTCCTCTGATGCGAAGATTGTGGCGAAGCAGACTGCCGGATCCTAGGGAGCCGCGCATGGACCGGACCGTCGGCCGACGGGGGCATAGCTCAGTTGGCAGAGCACGAGCTTTGCAAGCTCGGGGTCACCGGTTCGAGCCCGGTTGCCTCCACCAGTCCGGGCCCGCCCGGGTGGCCGTCTCGGACGCCGTACGGGCGTATAGCTCAGCTGGTTAGAGCGCGTCCCTGATAAGGACGAGGTCCCTGGTTCGAGTCCAGGTACGCCCACCAGGTTCCGGGAAGTTTGAACGCCACCACGGCATCTGATCTCTTTAGCAACAGGGGGCCGTCCCTCCGCCGCCACGCGGCGGACCGGCTCCCGGGCTCTTTGACAATTGCATAGACCAGGGAAATCCGAATTCACTGAGAACCAAAGACAGTTTGACGATGTAGTCAAGCTAGCAAGAGCACACGGTGGATGCCTTGGCATCGGCAGGCGACGAAGGACGCGATAAGCTGCGAAAAGCCTCGGGGAGCGGCAAATACGCTTTGATCCGGGGGTGTCCGAATGGGGAAACCCGACGCCGGTAATGCGGCGTCGTCCGCGCCTGAATCCATAGGGCGTGGGACGCGAACTCGGGGAAGTGAAACATCTCAGTACCCGAAGGAAGAGAAAACAACCGTGATTCCCTCAGTAGTGGCGAGCGAAAGGGGAACAGGCCAAACCGTCCGGCTTGCCGGGCGGGGTTGCGGGACCTCGATGTGGGACGGCGGAGGATAGCGGAAGGATCTGGAACGGTCCGCCAGAGAGGGTGACAGCCCTGTACGCGAAATCCGAAACCGCCCTAGAGGTATCCCAAGTAGGACGGGACACGTGAAACCCCGTCTGAATCCGGGAGGCCCACCTCCCAAGCCTAAATACTAGCCGGTGACCGATAGTGTACCAGTACCGTGAGGGAAAGGTGAAAAGAACCCCTGCGAGGGGAGTGAAATAGAACCTGAAACTGTGTGCTTACAAGGTGTGGTAGTCCCGCCTCGGCGGGGTGGCCGCATGCCTTTTGCATAATGAGTCCGCGAGTTACCGTAGGCAGCGAGGTTAATCCGCGATCGGCGGAGGAGCCGAAGCGAAAGCGAGTGCTAAATGCGCGCCCAGTTGTCTGCGGTAGACCCGAAGCCAGGTGAGCTACCCATGGCCAGGATGAAACCCCGGTAACACGGGGTGGAGGTCCGAACCGGTGTCTGTTGAAAAAGGCTCGGATGAGCTGTGGGTTGGAGTGAAAGGCTTACCAAACCTGGTGATAGCTGGTTCTCCTCGAAATATCTTTAGGGATAGCCTGCGCGAATGCAAGCTGCGGAGGTAGAGCACTGATTGGCATAGGGCCCTTACCGGGGTACCGAAGCCTGTCAAACTCCGAATGCCGCGGCCGTCACGCGTGGAGTCAGACCATGTGGGATAAGCTGTATGGTCGAAAGGGAAACAGCCCAGCCCGCCAGCTAAGGCCCCCAAAACCGGTTAAGTGCGTAAGGATGTGGAATCGCGAAGACAGCTGGGATGTTGGCTTAGAGGCAGCCACCATTTAAACAGTGCGTAATAGCTGACCAGCCGAGTGGTTTCGCGCCGAAAATAAACGGGACTAAACCGGTTGCCGAAGCTGCGGACGGCGCCTTCGGGCGCCGTGGTAGAGGAGCGTTCCCTGTGGGATGAAGCGGGAGGGGCAACCGACCGTGGACCGCAGGGAAGTGATTATGCGGACATGAGTAACGATAAGACCCGTGAGAATCGGGTCCGCCGAAATCCCAAGGTTTCCTGGGGAAGGTTCGTCCGCCCAGGGTTAGTCGGCCCCTAAGCCGAGGCTGAAAAGCGTAGGCGATGGGAAACAGGTCAATATTCCTGTACCGCCGGACGGGAGGTGTCGGAGGGACGCGGAAAGCTAGGTCGGCCACCGGTTGGAAGTGGTGGTCGAAGCCAGTAGGGAGTCCGGGGCGAAAACCCGGGCCATCCCGAGAGGCGATCGGACGTGGAGACCACGGTCTCCGCGGATCGGCCGATGCTCTGCCGCCGAGAAAAGCTCCGGCATCGTTGAAGGTCAGGCGACCGTACCGTAAACCGACACAGGTGGGAGGGTAGAGTATACCAAGGCGCGCGAGAGAAACCTCGTTAAGGAACTCGGCAAATTAGCCCCGTAACTTCGGGAGAAGGGGTCCTGCCCAGGGTGCGCTTTCATTCGATGGCAAGCCCCGGACAGGCGCAGTGAAGAGGCCCAGGCGACTGTTTATCAAAAACACAGCACTCTGCCAACTCGCAAGAGGACGTATAGGGTGTGACACGTGACCAATGCCGTAAAGTTAAGGCGAGGGGTCATTCCCGCTTCGGCGGGAAGAAGCTCCGAACCGAAGCTCCGGTGAATGTCGGCCGTAACTATAACGGTCCTAAGGTAGCGAAATTCCTTGTCGGGTAAGTTCCGACCTGCACGAATCGTGTAACGATCTGGGCGCTGTCTCAACGAGGATCTC
>PXDE01000572.1 GCA_003566475.1 PVC group bacterium
CCATCCGACCCCAATCAGGCACCGAATACGGTGGAAAACGTGCGGGATGGCAAGGGTAAAGGCCTGACCCCATCGCCGCCCCGTCCTCGAACCGCCCCAAGGAAAAGACCGCGACCCCTGGCCATCGGGCGCCCAGGGAAAGGGCCGTGCGGGCCGGGGCGGGAAGGGGATTAGCTGAGGATGCGCCGCGACTCGTCGAGGAAGATCCCGCGGAGGTTCATGCGGAGGGCCTCGGGGTTGGTGCAGGCGGCGAGGCCGTCCTCCTCGGTGATCTTGCCCGCCTTGATGAGCTTGTAGATGGACTGGTTGAAGTTGTGCATGCCGTCCTCGACGCCGGTCTCCACCGCCGCCCCGATCTTCTCGATCTCCCCCTGCTGCAGGAGCTTGCGCACGGTCGAGTTGCTGACCAGCACCTCGGTGGCGGGCACCCGCTCGTCCTCGATGCCGGGGACGAGCCGCTGGCAGACCACCGCCCGCAGGTTGATGGACAGGCTGCGCAGGATCTGGGTGTGCTCGTCGCGGGGGTACATGTCGAGAATGCGGGTGATGGTCTGGGGGGCGTCGGCGGCGTGGAGGGTGGTGAACACGAGGTGTCCGGTCTCCGAGGCGGCCAGGGCGGCCCCGAAGCTCTCCTGGTCGCGCATCTCCCCGATCATGATGACATCGGGGTCCTGCCGCATCACGAACTTGAGGGCGAGGTGGAAGGTCTCGGTGTCGAGCCCGATCTCGCGCTGGGAGATCACGGACAGGTGGTCGTGGAACAGGTACTCGATGGGGTCCTCGACGGTGATGATGCGCCGGGCCTCGCGGTGGTTGATGAAGTCGATGCAGGCGGCGAGGGTGGTGGACTTGCCGGACCCGGTGGTGCCGCAGACCAGGACGATGCCCCGGGGGGCGAGGGTGATGGTCCGGATGACGTCCGGAAGGTTCAGCTCCTCGAACTTGCGGATGTTGTCGAGGACGTGGCGCATGGCCACGGTATAGCCGCCGCTGCTGAGGAAGACGTTCACCCGGAACCGGCCCGCGCCGGGGAAGACCTTCGAGAAGTCGAGCTCCTGGCCGTCGTCGAAGCGGGAGGCGAGGTGGGGAGGGAGCATGGTCTGGACCAGATTGCGCATCTGGTCGTGGCTGAGCAGGTCGTCGTCGAGGGCGACGAGGCGGCCGGCCACCCGCGCGATGGGCTGGCGGCTGGTCTTGAGGTGGATGTCCGAGGCGCCGGCGTTCACCGCCCGGCTCACGATCTGATCAAGTTCCAGCATCGTCGTAGGCTCCTGGTTCGGGGCCGGGTCGAAGCCCCGGCTACCGCATACGGTGTAGCATGAATCCTGCCACCGTGGCGAACACCAAGTTGGGCAGCCATCCGGCCAGGAACGGGGGGATCTGCCCGCCCTTGCCGAGGGCCAGGCCGAAATTGATGAGCGTGAAGAAGGCGAAGAACAGGCCCAGGCAGAGGAGGACGCCGGTGAGGGCGCCCTTGCGGCCGGTCTGGACCCCGAAGGGGATGCCGATGAGGGTGACGATGAGCACCGACCAGGGGATGGCGAGGCGGTGGTGGAAGGTCACCCAGTGGTCGGCCAGCTCGCGGCGCGAGGGGTGGTGGCGGCTCCGGATATAGAGGTAGAGATCGCGGGAGGAGAGCCATTCGGGGTCGCGGCTGGCCCGGAGGATGTCGTGCGGGGTCTCGGAGAGGTCGTCGATCTCCAGGGTCTCGAAGCGCTCCGCCTCCGCCCGGATGGCCGCGTTCTGCTCGTCGACGGGGATCCGCTCGCCGTCATGGAACACCCAGAGGCCGTCCCGCCACTCGGCCCGGACCGCCCGCATCCGCCAGACGTCGGAGCGGGCGTCCCGGATCTGGACGAGCCGGACCTGCCGGAGCTCGAGGCTGCGGGTGTCGAGCTTCTCGACCTCCCACACCCGGTCGTCCCATTCGTTGAGGTAGCGGACGTTGGTCATCACCCACACGTCCTCGTCCGGCGACCGCTCCTGGCGGAGAAACTGCCGGGTCCACTCGGCCGACGCCGGTCCCAGCCCCTCGTACACCGCCGCCACCGCCAGGGAGCCGGCCAGCCCGCACAGGGCGATGGGCCGCACCGCCCGGTAGATGCTGACCCCGCAGGCTCGCATGGCGGTGATCTCCTGGCTCTTGGTGAGGTGGGACAGGCAGTAGAGGGTGGCCAGCAGAAACGAGGTGGGGGCGATGATCCAGATCACCGAGGGCAGGAGAAACACGTAATACACCACGGCCAGCCGGAGCGGGGTCCCCGCCTCCACAAAATTGTCGAGGTGCTGGAACAGGTCGTAGATGACGTAGACCAGGATGAAGGCCAGATGGCAGTACAGCAGCGGAGTGGCCAGCGCCCGCAGGACATAGCGGTCGAGAATTCTCATCGCGAGCACACCCTACCAGTCCGGCCCGGCATGGCAAGGGCGGCCTCCGACCTTGATTTCCGGACCGGGCTGGGCCAATCTGTGCTCGGGAACAGGGCGTTCCCATCAGGGGAGGCGACGGATGTGATCAGACGACAACGACGAGCGGCCGGGGCGGCGCTTCTGGCCGCAGGCCTCCTGGCCGGAGCCATGGTGGCGGCGCGCGGCCAGAGGCGGCCCGACGCCGCGGCCACGCCTCCGCGCTCGCCCCAGCGCAACGAGATCCGGGGGTTCGAGATCCCGGAGTTCGACGACGAGGGGCGCCTCAAGATGAGGATCCGGGGGGAGCGGGCCATCCTGCTGCCCCAGGACCGCTACGACATTTTCAACCTGGTGCTGGAGTTCTACCGGGACGGGAAGCTGGACACCCGGGTGGAATCGCCCCGGTGCCTGTACGACCGGGCCGCCGGCACCGGCGTCTCCGAGGAGAAGGTGCGCATCGAAATGAACGACATGACCATCACCGGCGAAGACTACGAGGTCGACCGGAACCGGGAGCGATTCGTGATCCGACGCAATGCCAGAGTGGAGCTGTTCCGCGTGAACGAGCGGTTCGATCCGGAGGGCGGCCGTGTCCTCGGGGAATAGCCGGACGGCGCTCCTGGTCGGCGTGCTGGCCCTGGGGCTGCTGGGCCCGGCGCGGAGCCAGGAGGCGGCGGCCCCCGAGGCCGAGGCCCTGGCCGAGGAGCCGACGGTAATCACCTCGGAGAAGCTGACCTTCGACCAGGCCGAGGGCTATGCCCTGTTCGAGGAGAACGTGGTGGTCAAGGACGCCCGGATGACCCTGACCGCCGACCGGCTCCGGGTGATGTTCGACAAGGAGGGCAAGGCGGAGACCATCGAGGCCACCGGCAATGTGCATATCGTACAGCCGGAGCGGGAGTCGCGCTCCGGCGTGGCCCTGTACGAGGTGGCCAGTGGCCGCATTGTCCTCTCGGACGAGCCCCGGATCACCCAGGGCCTCCATTCCATCACCGCCGAACGCATCACCATCTGGCGCAACCAGAGCCGGATGATCGCCTATCCGAAGCCCGTGCTCCGGATCTTCCCCGACGAACGCACCCGTGATCTCTTCTAGTCCAGGCGGAGCCTCGTGATGTCCCAGACGCTGACGGCCGATCCCACCGCGCGCGCCGCGGGGGCGGAGGCGGCCGGCCCCGAGGTCCGGACCGGCACGCCCCTCATGCTGGCCGAGGGGCTGGTGAAGATCTACAACCGGCGCCGGGTGGTGGACGGGGTGGACATCCGGGTCCAGGCCGGCGAGATCGTGGGCCTGCTCGGCCCCAACGGGGCGGGCAAGACCACCAGCTTCTACATGATCACCGGACTCGTCCGTTCCGACGGCGGGTCGGTGCGGTTCAAGAACCAGGACGTGACGCGGCTGGCCATGTACCAGCGGGCCCGCCGGGGCATGGGGTATCTGGCCCAGGAGTCGTCCGTGTTCCGGAGCCTCACCGTGGAGGACAACGTCCGGGCCATTCTCGAGACCATGCCCCTGAGCCGGGCCGAGCGGGAGGACCGCCTGCGCGAACTGCTCGACGAGCTCAAGATCGCCCGCCTGGCCAAACAGAAGGCCTACACCCTGAGCGGCGGGGAGCGCCGCCGGCTCGAGATCACCCGGGCCCTGGCCACCCGGCCCGACCTGATCCTCCTCGACGAGCCGTTCAGCGGGGTGGACCCCCTGGCCGTCTTCGACGTGCAGCAGATCGTGATCCAGCTCAAGGAGCGCGGCCTGGGGGGGCTCATCACCGACCACAACGTGCGGGAGACCCTGGCCGTGGTCGACCGGGCCTACCTCATCTGCGAGGGCAAGGTCCTCCGCGAAGGCACCCACGATTTTCTGATCAACGACCCCATGAGCCGCGAGCTGTACCTCGGCCCGCGGTTCAGCATGTAGCCCGAACCAGGAGAAGCACCATGCAGTTCACGGTCAGCGCCCGCCACATGGAACTCACCGACGGCCTTCGCGACCACGCCCTGGCCCGGCTGGAGCACGACCTGCGCGAGTTTCCCCGCGTGGAGACGGCCCGGGTGGTCCTCGACGTGATCAAGCATGCCCACCACGCGGAGATCGTGGTCACGGCCAAGAACCATGTGCATGTCGAGGCCGAGCACGCCTGCGACGACATGTACGTCTCGATCGACGAGGCGGTGGGCAAGGCCGCCCGGCAGCTCCGGAAGCTCCGGGACCGGGTGGTCGACCACAAGCACGCGACCAAGCTGGGCGAGCTGGAGGTCGAGGCGGCCCGGAACGGGGCCGCGCCCGCGGACATCCCGGAGGTCTGACCCCCGATGGCCGCTTCCTCTCCCCTGACCGTGGCCGCCCTGTTCGAGGAGGCCCGGGAGGATCTCAATCTCGAGCTGGTGGCCGGCGAGGCTGGGCTGGACCGCGTGATCCCCGAGGAGGCGATCAACCGGCCCGGCCTGGCCCTGGCCGGATTCTATCAGTATTTCGCCCACCGGCGCATCCAGGTGCTGGGGCTGGCCGAGAACAGCTACCTGCGGAGCCTGGAGCCGGAGGAGCGCCGCCAGCGGCTGGCCGGCCTGTTCGGGGCCGACGTGCCGCTGGTCATCCTCACCCGCAACCGCAAGCCCATTCAGGACCTCGTCGACCTCGCCGAGGCCCACCGGATCCCGGTCATGCGCACCCCGCTCATCACCAGCCGGTTCATCAACCTGGCCACGGTCATCCTGGAGAACCTCACCGCCCCCCAGACCCGGGTCCAGGGCACCATGCTCGATGTGATGGGCGTGGGGGTGCTGCTCGAGGGCGACCCCGGGATCGGCAAGAGCGAGACCGCCCTCGCCCTCGTCGAGCGCGGCCACGCCCTGGTCTCCGACGACGTCACCGTGCTCCGCCGCGATTCGCTCCAGGGGATCGTGGGCTCGGCGGTGGAGGTCACCCGGTTCCACATGGAGATCCGCGGGCTCGGGATCATCCACGTGCCCAGCCTGTTCGGGGTGGCCTCGGTGCGGCCGGCCATGCGCCTGGACTGCATCATCCGGCTGGAGCGCTACCACCCCAAGAGCGAGATCGAGATGTCGGGGTTCGCCCCCCAGACCCGGGACGTGCTGGGCCTGCCGGTGCCGCTGATCACCCTCCCCGTGGCCCCGGGCCGCGACATGGGCCACGTGGTCGAGGTGGCGGCGCTCAACCAGAAGCTCAAGGCCCTTGGCCACGACGCGGTCAAGGAACTCGACGAGAAGATGATGAAGCTCCTGCTGCGACACCCATGAGCACGGCGGGCGCCAGCGAATCGTCGGGCTCGTCCTCCGGCGCGCTCCGCCGGAAGTGCGAGATCCGCAACCAGTACGGCGTGCACGCCCGGCCCGCCGCCCTGTTCGTGAAGACCGCCAACAAGTTCGCCAGCAACGTCTCGGTGGAGACCAAAGGCCTCACCGTCTCCGGCAAGAGCATCATGGGCCTGCTCACCCTCGAGTGCCACCAGGGCGAGGTCATCACCCTCGTCGCCGACGGGCCGGACGCCGACGAGGCGCTCGACGCGCTCCAGTCCCTTATCGACGCCAAGTTTCACGAGGATTGACGTTCGGCAGGAGAAACGTCCGATGAGCAACACCAACGTGCAGCCCATCACCGGATGCGGCGACGGCGACGTCGCCCCCTGGGTGCTCGTGTGCGGCGATCCCGACCGGGTGCCGAAGATGTCGTCCCGCTGGAGCGAGCACCGGGAGGTCTGCCGGACCCGCGAGTTCCTCATCCACACGGGAGTCTGGGAGGGCATCCCCCTGACCGCCGCCTCGACCGGCATCGGCGGGGCCTCCACCGCCGTGGTGGTCGAGGAGCTCTGCAAGCTGGGGGCCCACACCCTGATCCGGGTCGGGAACTCGGGGGCCCTGGCCGACGCGGTCGAACTCGGCGACATGGTCATCACCTCCGCCTGTGTCCGGGACGAGGGGGCGACGAAGACCTACGTGCGGCCGGACTATCCGGCGGCCGCCCACTATACGGTGACCCACGCCCTGGTCGAGGCCGCCTGGGCCCACGGCAACCGGTTCCATGTCGGCGTCACCTGGTCCACCGACGGGTTCTTCTCCCGCAACAAGGTGCTGGCCCCGGACGGGCGCCTGCAGAGCATGAGCGTCGGCGGCTACCAGCAGAGCGGCATGAACGAGACGGTGGTGGACATGAAGCGGGCCGGCGTGCTCAACCTGGAGATGGAGGCCTCGACGCTCCTCACCCTGGCCTCCCTGTTCGGGCGCCGGGCCGGCTGCATCTGCACCGTCTCCGACCGCACCCCCTGGTCCGGCCCGGGCCAGGACGCCCTCCGGCTCGACGAGAACATCGGCGCCGCCATCGAGATCGCCCACGAGGCCATCCGGACCCTCCATGCCCGCGAAGCCGCCCCGGACGCCTGACCTCCGCCGCGGGTTCATGCCCGGGAGGGCGAGTCCCGCCACGGGCGGGACGAGCCGGAGCGAGGAACGAGCCTGAATCGATCCTGAACGGCAGAATTTCCGGCCAGGATCTCAGACGGGCATTCGGCTCGCCCGCCGGCCTACCGCTTCGTCCGCAGCAGCCGCAGCCCGTTGAGGCAGACCAGCACCGTGCTGCCCTCGTGGCCGACCACCCCGAGGGGCAGGGGGAGCCGGTAGCCCAGGGCGAGGACCAGCAGGACCAGGATCACCCCCAGGGCGAAGACCAGGTTCTGGATCACGATCCGCCGGGCCCGATGGCTCAGGTCGATGGCGAATGGGATCTTCCGCAGATCGTTGCTCATCAGCACCACGTCGGCCGTCTCCATGGCCACGTCGGTGCCCGCCGCGCCCATGGCGATGCCCACATCGGCGGCGGCCAGCGCGGGGGCGTCGTTGATGCCGTCGCCCACCATGGCCACCCCGCCCCCGTCGCGCAGCTCCCGGACCACCCGGACCTTGTCTTCGGGCAGAAGCTCGGCGTGAAACGCGTCCACCCCGGCCGCCGCCGCGATGGCGGCGGCGACTTCGGGATGGTCTCCGGTCAGCATCACCACCTGGCCGCCCCAGGTCCGGCGGCGCAGGTCGGCCACGGCGGCGGCGGCATCCTCCCGCAGGGCGTCGGCCACCACCACGATCCCCAGCACCTGAACCAGCCCGTTCTCGACCTCGGCCACGATCACCGGCGTCCGTCCCGCCCGGTGAAAGGCGTCGAGCGTGGTCGCCCAGGGCTCCAGGGCGCTGGATTCGGCCTTGAGGTAGCGGGCGTTGCCGACCAGAATCCGGCGGCCGTCCACCCGGGCCGAGACCCCCAGCCCGGGCCGGGCCCGGAGATCCTGGCAGTCCGCCACGGCCAGACCCCGGTCCCGGGCCGCCCGGACCACCGCCTGGGCGATGGGATGCTCGGACCGGGCCTCCACCGCCGCCGCCAGGGCCAGAACCGCGTCTTCGACCGGGCTGGCCTCGGCGGTCGCCCGGGCGGGATGGCCCGCCGCCTGGACATCGGTCACCTCCGGCTCGCCCCGGGTCAGGGTGCCCGTCTTGTCGAACGCCACCACGCGCACTTTGGCCAGCGCCTCCAGGCTGGCCCCGCCCTTGAACAGCACCCCCCGCCGGGCCGCTCCCCCGATGGCGGCGAGAATCGAGGCCGGGGTGCTGATGATGATGGCGCAGGGCGAGGCGACCACCATCACGGTCATGGCCCGGTACAGCACGTCCGAGAACGTCCGGCCCCCCAGGGCCAGCGGGACGGCCACCAGGCCCAGGGTCAGCAGAAGCACCCCGATCGCATAGGCCTGCTCGGACTTTTCCAGAAACCGCTGGGTCCGCGCCTTCTGGGCCTGGGCCTCCTCCACCAGGCGGATGAGGCGGGCGATGGTGGAGTCGCGGGCGGCCCGGGTCACCCGCACCTCCAGGGCCCCGGTCTGGTTCACCGTGGCCGCGAACACCGGGTCGCCTTCGCCCTTGGCCACGGGCAGCGCCTCGCCGGTGATGGTGGCCTGGTCCACCTCGCTGGCCCCCTCCACGATGATGCCGTCGAGCGGGATGTTCTCCCCGGGGCGGACCAGCACCCGGTCGCCGACACTCAGGGTGTCGATGGGGACCAGCTCCGTCTCCGATCCCCGCCGGACCAGCGCGTGGTCGGGGCGGAGCTTCATCAGCGACGTGATGGCCCGCCGGGTCCGGTCCATGGCGAACGACTGGAGCACGTTGGACAGGCTGAACAGAAAAAGCAGCATGGCCCCCTCGAACGGGGCGCCCACATAGGCCGCGCCCAGGGCGGCCAGGACCATGAGCAGATCGACGTCGATCCGGCCCCGCCGCAGCGAGCGCAGGCTGGACCGGACCCCGAAGAACCCTCCAGTGAGAAAGGCCGGCAGATAGAGGGACCACGCGGGCGGGATCTCCTGCTCCATCCGCTCCGCCACCCAGCCGCCGGTCATCAGGACCAGGGTGGCCAGGACGAACCCGATCTCCAGGCGAGGAAGCCACCGCGAGGCCCGGGCCCCGGCCGGAGGCCTGGGCGG
>PXDE01000112.1 GCA_003566475.1 PVC group bacterium
AGGCTCTTCGCATGCTCTGCTCTCCTTCGGCCGCGCCCTTGGCGGGCGCAGCTACGTGTACGGATAGAGCGCGGCCACCGCCTCGACCACCTCGGCGGTGGGGCGGGAAGTGGCCTCGATGCGATGGCGCAGGGCCTGGTAGAGCGGCTCGCGCTCGGCGTGGAGGGCCATGAACCGGGCCCGGGGGTCCGGACCCTGCAGGAGCGGCCGGTGGGTGGAGCGGCGGACCCGCTCCCACATGACCTCGGGGTCGCCGGTGAGCCCCACCACCACCGCCCCCCGGGCGGACAGGGCGTCGAGGTTCTCCTGACGCAGAATCACCCCGCCGCCGGCCGCGATGACCAGCCCGTCCCGGCCGCCCAGCTCGGCCGCCACCTCGGACTCGAGCGCGCGGAAGGCGGACTCCCCCCGGGTGGCGAAGATTTCGGGGATGCGGGCGCCCGCCTTGCGCTCGATCTCCCGGTCCATATCCACAAACCGAAGCCCCAGGCGTCTGGCCACGCCCCGCCCCACCGTCGATTTCCCCACCCCCATGAACCCGAGCAGAACCAGATTGGGCCGGATCTCGCTCATAGCCAGAACCGCGTCCGGTACCAGGCCCAGATGGCCTCCCCGGCAAACAGGTAGATCAGCGCGGCCGCGGCCAGGTAGGGGCCGAACGGAATCTTGCTCTGCCACTTGCGCCCCTTGATCAGGATCAGGGTCAGCCCCACCACCGACCCCAGGAACGACGCCCCCACCAGGGTGAACAATACGGAGGGCCAGCCCAGGAACGCGCCCAGAGCGCCCAGAAGCTTCACATCGCCGAACCCCATGGCCTCCTTGCGGAACACGGCCTCGCCCAGAATGGCCACCAGCCAGAGCAGGCCAAAGCCTAGGCAGAGGCCGGTGCCGGCGGCCAGAAACCCCCGCAGCATCGAGGTCTCGCCGTGGAGGCTGGGGACCAGCGCGCTGATCAGCAGGCCGGCCACGATGCCGCCCACGGTGATCCGGTCGGGCAGGATGTAGTAGTCGAGATCGATGAAGGTCCCCACCACCAGCCCGGACACCAGCAGCCAGTACACGGGCACGCGGGGGTCTAGGGCGTCCCCGAGGGGAAAGGCGAACTTCCACCAGACCAGGGCGAAGAGGACGCCGGTGATGGCCTCGACCAGCGGATAGCGGCCGGCGATGGGCGCTCCGCAGCGGCGGCAGCGGCCGCGAAGCAGAAGCCAGCTCAGCACCGGGATGTTGTCGTGCCAGGCGATGGGCCGCATGCACTTGGGACAGAACGAGCGGCGGGGCCGGTTGATCGACATCTCCCGGGGGATCCGGTAGATGCAGACATTGAGAAAGCTGCCGATGGAGGCCCCCAGCATCGCGGCCACCGCCAGCCAGTAGAGATCGAAATTCATCCCCGCCATGGTTCCTTGAACGCCGGGGTCGGGGCAAGCCCGGATGCGACCGCCAGTTCCCGGGAGGCCTCCACTCGGAAGCGCGAGCCACCTCACCGTAGCGCCCAATTCCGATTGGGCGTCGCCGCGGCCGCCAGGTGACCCGCCCCGGAGCAACTCCCACCTGGAAGTGGGAGCCACGTCACCGTAGCGCCCAATTCCGATTGGGCGTCTCCGCAGCCGCCAGGCGATCCGCCCCAGAACAACGCCCACCTGGCAGTGGGAGCCACGCCGCCGTAGCGCCCAATTCCGATTGGGCGTCTCCCCGGCCGCCCGGCGACCTGCCCCGGAACGTCTCCCGTATAGGAGCGCGATCCCTGGATCCGCAGCGGAACCTTCCGGACCGTTCAGCCGGCCGCCGGCGCGGCGTCGCGGGTGGCCTGGCCGGTCCGGCGGCGGAGGGCGGTGAGAAACCGCAGCGAGGACAGCAGGGCGAGGGCGGCGACCAGGCAGGGGCCAAACGGCTGGTCGAAGGCGATGGCGGCCACGAACGACCCCAGGTAGCCGACGAGGGCGATGACCACGGTCACCGCGAGAGACCGGGCCCAGCCGTCCACAATCACGAAGCCCGCCCAGGACGGGAAGAAGAACAGGGCGAAGGCGGGGAACACGCCCATGGCGTCGGTGCCCAGCACCGTGCAGGCCACCACCACGACCGCGAACAGCGTCCGATGGGGCCAGGCGGGAATCCGGTTGCCGGTGTAGTAATCCGGGAAGAACCGTTCCGTGAGCAGACGTCGGGAGAGCCAGGGCATGGGCCCCACCACCGCCATCGCCAGCAGCAGCGCGGCACCCGCATGCGCGGCGCGGGTGTAGTAGAGGTCGCCCCGCAGCAGGGTCTCGCTGATCACCGTGCCCTGGTCGGTGTTGTGCCCGAGGAGCAGGGTGCCCGCCCACCCGGCCAGGATGAGCAGACCGTAGTTGCTGTTGCTGACCCGGGGCAGCAGCAGCAGCACGCCCATGGCCAGGCCGGTGACCCCGAACGCGCCGGCCAGCACGGGGAGCCCCAGCGCGACGGCACCCATCCCGCCGGCGGCGGCGGCCTGGGAGAGGCCCAGAGCCACCAGCCACTCGTTGCGCATGCGCAGCCAGGCCCCGGTCAGGCTGAGCGCGATGGCCAGGGCCAGCCCGGTGACGAACGGCATCCGGAACAGGGGGTCGAACAGAATCTCGAGGAACTCGCTCATCCCGCCGCCACCTCCACCAGACCCGTGCAGTGGCGTTCCAGAAACTCCTTCTCGTGGCTGACCACGATCACGGCCCGGGCCGGATCCAGCCCGGAGAGCATGTCGGACAGGGCGTCAAGAGCCCGCCCGTCGAGGTTGTTGGTGGGTTCGTCGAGCAGGACGAGGTCGGCGGCGCCGGCCAGGCAGGCCGCCGCCTGCAGGAGCTGGAACTGGCCTCCGCTCAGACGGTTCAGCGGCCGGTCCATGAGCGGCGCCACCATGGGGTGGGCACGGCCCGGCTCGGCCCCCAGCAGGGGCAGCATCTCCCGGCCCAGCAGAGGGAGTTCGGGCGGCAGCTCGGGACGCTGCCAGTGGTGGGCCACGGTAAGCCCTTCGGCCCGGACAATCTGGCCGGCAAAGACCCGGGCGCAGCCGGTGATGGCCCGGAGCAGCGTGGACTTGCCCGCGCCGTTGGGGCCGCCGAGCCCCAGAACCTGTCCCCGGGCCACCGCGAACGACACGTCGCGGATCACCGGGCGGGCATAGCCCGCCGTCACCGTTTCGAGACGCAGCAGCTCCTTCTCATCCATGCGGTCACTCTGACCCGACGACGCCTCCACGCCAAGACGGTTCGCCTCAGGCCGCCAACGAGCCGCGGCTAGGGCGGATCCAGGGTGTCGAGCCAGGCCTCGACCATGGCGACATAGGCGTCGAACCCGCCGTCCATAGGCACCTGGGTGGGGAGCTGATGCGAGGGCCAGCCGAGTTCACGGGCCATGAACCGGGCCGCCCGATCAGGCTGGTAGTTGCTGGTCCAGATCACGCCCGGGGGCTCCTCGCGAAGGCGACGCACCAGACCCCGCAGGTGGGCGGCGGTGGGCGGGATGCCGGGCAGGGGCTCGATGGTGCCCAGCTCCTTCACGCCCAGGAAGCGAAGCAGATACATGTGGTCGGAATGATAGGACAGCACGCCCGGCGCGTCATTCACCCGCTCCTTCCAGCGGGCACCATGCTCGGCCAGGGCCTCGGCCAGCGTCTCGGCGCGCTTAGCGAACTCGGTGGCCTGGGCCGGGGCCAGCTCGCCCATCCGCCGGGCCAGGGCGCGGCCGATGGCGGCCAGGCGCTCGGGGTCGAAATCCACATGGGGGTTGCCATGGGGATGGACATCGCCCAGGGCGCGGTCGGCGGGCTTATCGTCGTCGAGCAGCTTGACCTGATCGGCGGCCACGAAGTTCCCGGGCTGTCCGGGCATCACCCGGCGGTTGTTGGCCCCGGTGAGGGCGGCGGGCAGCCAGCCCACCTCCAGGTCGGCCCCGATGGACACCACCAGGTCGGCCCGGCGCAGGGCGGCCATCATGCTGGGGACGGCCTCCAGGTAATGGGCGTCGCGGTTGGGCGGCGCGAGCACGCGGACGGTGACGGCATCGCCTCCGATCTCGCGGACCAGCATGCCCAGATTGGGGATGGTGGCCACCACGCTCAAGTCGGCGGCGGCGGCGGTTCCGGCGAGGCCCAGGACCAGGGCGAAGGCACGAGCAAGGGAGAAGAGCTTCATGGCGGAAATCTCAGGAAAGGTGTGCATCTGCATGAGGGAAGCATAAACCGTGCCTCCCCGGAAGGAGGCCCGCGGCCCGATGCAGAGGTGGACCGCGGGCCGGGGGCGCCGGGCGCGGGCCCGGCACCCCCTGGAGAGAGCGCCTAGAAGGCGTGGGCGCCGTGAACGCCGAGGCTGATCACGTACTGAAGCATGAATACCCACTCCTCGCTGTGGCCATGGCCATGGTCGTCATGGGCCATGTCCACGTACGAGAGCTGGGCCCGCAGGCGGGAGAACTCGGTGGGGGCATAGGAGACTTGGCCCGTATAGCGCTTGGAGGTGCCGAACGACTCGGCCTCGCCGTCCTCGAACCCGTCGTTGGTCAGGCCCAGGAGGTCGGCCCGAAGGCCGGCGTTCCAGCGCGGGGCGAACCCGTAGGTGGCCTGCACATAGAGGCCATCCTGCTTCCACTTCTGATCGCCCTCGTCGAGGGTGCCCAGCGAGCTGAAGCTGTCGAACTGGCGGTTCCGGTAGCGGAGGTCGAGCTCGCGGTAGATGTACTCGCCCTGAAGGGTGAAGTTGCCGTGACCCATCACGCCCCCGCCGTCGTACTTGTACACGGCGTCCAGCCCGAAGAACGTGCTGTCGCCGTCCCAGGTCTCGAGGCGGCCGCTGGAATGGGCGTCCATCTGCTGGAAGGCGCGGCTGTGCCCGCCGAACAGCCCGAACTGCACGGCGTGGTTCGGCCCGATGTCCGGGGCGACCTTGGCGAAGGCGGTGAACAGCCGGGGGCCGTCACGCTCGGCCAGGTCATGGTCGGCCCGCCAGCGGACGCGCTCCGGAGCGCCGCCGGGACCGGGCAGAAGCGTGACCGCCTCATGGCGTCCGGGCCCGATGTAGTTGGCCACGCCCTCGCTCTCGCCCTGCAAGATCTCCACCCCGAATCGGAAATAGGTCTCGGTGGGAGGAACCCAGGTGAGCTGGACCCCGACCTCGTTGAGCCCCTCATCGCCGAAGAAGAACTCCCGCATCCAGGGCGCGTCCACGAACAGCCAGTCGTGCGGGTGCTGCTTGTTGATGTAGCCCACGTCGCTGAGGAACTTGCCGGCCTTGACCTGCAAGCCCGCCGGCAGCATGCGGGTGGTGAGGTAGGCCTCCTCGACCTCCACCCCGTCCTCATGGAACCCCAGCGCGACCAGCGCGTCGAAGTACGGGTCGACAGTTCCGCTGAAGGTCAGCTCGACCTCGCGGAGGTTGAACCCCTCTTCGACGCCATGGCCGTGACCATGGCCATGCCCGTGGCCATGGCCGAACTCGAATCCCGGCGGGGCCTCGGTCTCATCGGAGGCGTAGACCGCGTCCACGATCACGGAGATGGCGGGGTTGAACTCGGTCCCGGTGGCCACCGGGACATCACGTTCCGCGAGCTGAAGGGCCCGCAGCCGCATGGGCGGCGGATCCAGCGGGTCGCGGGTGCGGGCGACGGGATCGTCGGCCTCCTGGGCGGAGGCGACGGTAAGCCCCGACGCCAGGGTCAGGGCGAGCAGGCTGGGCAGGATGTTTTTCACAGGCAGGTTCCTCTTGGTTCCGGGTTCCACACGCCGACCGGGCGTGCCACTACTCGATAAACGAGAATCTTTTATCATTAGCAGGATCCCCGGTCAACCCTCCCCCTGAAAAAAAACTGTCGCAAAGAACGCGCCCATTCGCAACGGTTCAGGGGTGTCGCGTCGCTCGCCCCCCGGCTAATGGCCTCCACCCCTTCGCGGTGGCCAGGTCTCCGAGCGACCCCGGAGGGGTCACAGCGATTAGCCGGGGGTAAGCAACGCGACACCGCCCCCCTGCTCCCGTGGGGGAACAGAGGGGTCACAGCGATTAGCCGGGGGTAAGCAACGCGACACCCCCGGATCCCGTGCCCCAGGATGGGTCCGACCCCGGAGGGGTCGCAGCAGGTCTGGCAAGGGTCAACTGCCAGATCTAGGCTCATGCCTTCCGTGAGGTCCGCCCCCGCGCCGGAGGGCGGCGAACCCGTAGCGGGCCCGCAGCCGGTCCACCGCCGCGTCCAGCCGCCGGTCCCGTTCGGTCTGCTTGGTTCCCTCCTTCTCGAACAGGCCCGGCTGGACGACCCCCGACCCGGCGTCGGCCAGGCCCTCGACCCCGCATCCAAGCAGGCGCACCGACCGGCCCGAACCGCCCGAGGCCTCCCAGAGCGCCAGCACTTCTCGGATCAGCGCCCGGTCTTCCCGGAGCGGACGGTCAAGCGTGCGGCGGCGGGTCAGCGTCCGGAAGTCCGCCATCCGGACCTTGAGGGTCACCACCCTCCCCTCCAGCCCCTTGGCCCGGAGCCGCCGCCCCACGTCCTCGGCCAGCCCGACCAGGGTCCGGCGCTGGAGGTCGGGGTCGGCCTCGTCCTCGTCGAAGGTGTGCTCGCGGGACAGGCTCTTCCGTTCCGACTCCGGGGCGACCTCGCGCGAGTCCTCGCCCGCCGCGAGCCGCAGCGCATGGAGGGCCAGGGACCGGCCGAGCAGCGCGGTCAGCCACCCCTCCCCCACCTGCTGGAGGTCTCCGATGGTCCGCACCCCCCGCTCCTGGAGCCGAGCCGCCGCGACCGTCCCCACCCCCCAGATCCGCCCCACCGGAAGCGGGGCCAGAAAGGCCCGGATCTCGTCCGGGGCCGTGGGCACGGCCACCAGGCCGTCGGGCTTTTCGAGATCGCTGGCCAGCTTGGCCAGGAACTTGTTGGTGGCCACCCCCACCGAGGCGGTCAGCCCGGTTTCCTCCCGCATCCGGATCTTGAGCGCCCGGGCCAGGTTCAGGGCGCAGCCGCCGAAGGGATAGAGCGCCCCGCGCACATCGAGAAACGCCTCGTCCACGGACAGCGGCTCCACCTGGGGGGTGAAGCTCTCGAAGACCCTGAACACCCGCCCCGACATCTCCTCGTAGCGCTTCATGCGCGGGGGGAGGAACACGGCCTCGGGGCACCGGCGACCGGCCTCCCGGGAAGGCATGGCCGAATGGATGCCGAAGCGCCGGGCCTCGTAGCTGGCCGTGGCCACCACCCCCCGCCGGTCCGGCGGCGCCCCCACCACCACCGGCCGCCCCGCCAGCTCCGGCCGGTCCAGCACCTCCACCGCCGCGAAGAACGCGTCCATATCCACATGGACCACCGTCCGCCGGCACGGCTCTGCCTTCGCTGGTTTACCGCGGGGCGATTCCATCCCAGGTCAGGACACCTTCCGGATCTCCTCCCGGACGACCTTCCGCAGCATGGATTCCAGAGACCCCGGCGGGGTGTCCACCCATTGGCGGAGCGCATCGTTGATCATGGTCTGGTAGTTCCCGCCCCCCTGGGCCATGGCCTGGGCTCGGAACCATTCCACCAGATCTCGGTCGAGCCGGATGGTGATCCGGGTCTTCCTGCCCGGGTGCGCCAGGACCGCCCCTCTCCGGGCCTTGCTGAAGTCATAGTTGGCTTTCATAGGATCGCTGCTCTGTTCGGGTGGCTTTGCGGGCTGAGATTATCCGAATGGTTTCCCCTCGCCAGGTGTAGGCCACGACCAGAATGCGCCCGAAGGCGTCCATGCCGACAGTCACATGTCTCGCTTCACCACGCACCATTTGGTCTAGCGTCAGGGCGTTCGGGTCGTCGAACACGCCGAACGTGTCCGCAAAGCAGATTCCGTGCTTGGCCTGATTCCGGGCGGCCTTCTGTAGATCCCACTCGAACATCGCTGAATGTATGCACATCTATATGCACGAGTCAAGCTGCCTTCAGGGCGGGGAGATTCCATTCCACATCTTGCCCCGGTCCCCGCAGTTTCCACGGACACTCCGCAAGGAATGCGGAGCTACGCCGGAACGGCCCCTATCCCCCCTTTACGGCGAGAAAACCTGCCCCCGTCCCCCCAGGGGCATGTCCCTTGGTGGCGCCGTCGATCTCAGATCGCTTATCATCAAGAGGATGGAACGAACGCCCGGTCCTCGATCCGGCCACGGACCCGGCTTCCGTCCGGCATGACCTGGACCACGCCGTGCGGGTCATCGGGGTCGACCTCGTAGAGGGGTCCGTCCGATCTCGCGATGTGTTCGCGGATTTTCTTGTATGGCATGGATTTACGGAGGGCATCCAGGGCATCCATCACGGCCTGGACCGCCTGGGGATCCTCGCGGACGGATTCGGGGTCGCCACCCGATCGTTTCAGGGCGATGGCCGCGTCGCCGGACATGGCGCCTTCCACAGACCGGCCCAGCCGGGCCCAATGTTCGATCTGCCCCGCGAGGGACCGATCCGCCCACCGCGCCGTCTCCCGCGCAGCGTCCGCCAGTTCCTGCGAGACTTTGACCCCAACCGTTCTCATAGGTGACTTTCTACTCCATAATGCTCCCAAATGCAACCGCCGCGGCGAAAACAGACCTGTCCCTAGTCGGCAGGGCCTGTCCCCAAGGCGGAGGTCTGTCCCCTTCCGGAGTCCGCAGGGCCTGTCCCCAAGGCGGAGGTCTGTCCCCTTCCGGGAAGACCTTGTCCCTATCTCGTGGAGCCGTCCAACCTCTGGACGGATCCGTCCAGGGTCTGGAAGGGGCCTGCGCTCCCTGGCCCGTCTTGACCGGGAGCGGGCTCAGCCCCGGCACGGGTTCCGCCATCGCAGGCCGGGAAACCTGCTGAAGTCCGCGTCGGTGGACTGGAGCTCGCAGCCGTGCTCGATGGCGAGGGCGGCGAGGTGGGCGTCGGTGACC
>PXDE01000367.1 GCA_003566475.1 PVC group bacterium
AAGGAGTCGAAGACGGAATTCAGGGACTGGGCGGAGGACATCGCCGCCGATGTGGCGTGGAGTCTGGCCGAGAAGTGGCGCAAGACCGCCACCGACCGGGAACGGCAGGCCTGGAAGAACTTCCTGGCCCGCCATTGCCCGGACTGGGCGGAGTAAGGAACGATGTACAGGCGGAAGGCGTAGGTCCGGCTTGCAGCCATACCCGAGGCCAAGTGTCTGCCAGCGGACTCCCGGGCCCATCTAACGGCCGGGGCTCGGGTCAGGGGAGCGCCAGCAGGATCTCCTGTTCGAGGCCGCAGCCGGTCTCGTCGAGAATACTGACGACCTGGCGGACCTGGGGGTCGTCGGTGCGGCGGAGGCGGGCGAGGATGCGGGCGGAGTCGCGGAGCAGCTCTTTCCGGCCATGGGTGGCCACGAGTTCGCGCAGGCGTTCGGGAATATGCAGCCGGGCCCGCGAACCCACCGCCGCCCTGAGCTTGAGGAACTCGTCGAGCCCGACCGGGTCGTAGTCCCCGCAATGGATGAACCGACACTCGCCAAGCTCCGGCGAGCCGAGCCACTCCAGGACAAGGGCGGACAGACGGCCGGACGCGAAGAGAACCAGATCGGCGTCCACGCCGAGCCGCTCGACGTGATGGAAGCACTCCTCGTTCTCCACCACCGCCACCGTTGCGGTCAGGGTCCAGAACTGTCCTCGTTCCACCACCAGGGCGGCGCAGCCGAGGCGCCGGGTCGTCGCCAGCAGGTCGGCCTGCGCGCCGTCCCGGGCGCAAACGACGGGACGGAGGGCCCGAAGGAGAACCGCCTTGCGGTCGCTGCCCCGGGCCCGCTTGGCGCTGCGCAGGCGGGCCACCGCCCCGGCCCTCGGCGGCGTGTCGGGCCGGATGCCGACCTCGGGATACCGGTTCCGGATAACCTGGTCCAGGACTTCTGGCGACCGGACCTCCACCACCTGGCCGACGCCGCTGCGGACCACTCCGAGGGCGCCGGCGTCGAACAGGGAGGCCAGCTCCCGCCGGGACCGGGCCGACATCTGGGAAAGGGGGAGGCGTCCGGTGTCGCGCAGCCGGGCCAGCAGGCGGGCCAGGGCGTCGGGGGCGGCGTCGGGGCGGGCCGGATCCGCTTTCGAATCATCAGGACGGCTCATTCCGTCTCCGCGGGTTCCGGCGCCGGGGCGGGCCGCTCGACTCGGACCATGGCGGTCCTGGGGTCGAGCACCACCCGGCCGTCGGCCTCCTCGGTGAGGTAGTAGAGGGTGTCGGCGGCGTCCATGGCCTCGGGGCTGGCCAGGATGGCGATGAAGCCCATGCTCCGGGCCGCCCCCACGATGGAGGCGAGGTTGGCGTGGTCGAGGCTGGAGCATTCGTCGAGGTAGAAGGGGATCCGTACGTCCGCGTCGCCCAGGAGATCCCGGAGCAGCACCAGGTTCACCAGCACCTTGATGGCCATGGTGGTGCCGTTGGACTCGATGGCGTGCAGATGCCGGTGCCGCACGACGCCGCCGTCCGGGGTGCCGATCTGAAAGCTCAGGTCGAACAGGTCGTTCAGCTCGATCTTCGGGTGGGTGGACAGCAGATCGCCAATCTCCTGCATGGCCTGATCGGCCTTCCTGGGGTCGCCGAAGAGCGGAAGCTCGTCCTCAACGATGACGTTGCGGATCCGGACCATCCACTGGGCGTGCTCCTCGACCTCCAGCCGCAATGAGGCCAGGTTGGAGACCTGCACCGCCGCCAGGCGCCGGTTCAGGCCGGTCACCTTGGCCTTCAGGGTGTCCAGATCGCGCCCCAGGCTCTGGAGATCCTTGCGGATGCCGACGGCGATGCTCTTCCACATCTCCTGGAGGGCCTTCTCCCGCTCGGGGATGCTTTCGGCCTGTTCGCGCAGGGCCTGGACGGTCGCGGCCTCGTCGTCCCGGGTGTAGCGGTCGTAGGTTCTCCGCCCGATCCCGGCCAGGATCTCCTGGACCCGCTCGGCCTGATTCGCCTCCTCGGCGCACGACGTGCGGTAGTGGGCGAGAAGACCCTCCCAACCCTCGGGCAAGCTCACCTCGGCCGCCGCCGTCCACTCCGAGTCGGGCTTGGTAAGCTCCTGGATCTGTCGGGTCAGCGCCTCCCGGTCGCGCTCCCATGCTCCGAGCATGGCCTGTCCCGCCCGCACCGTCTCCGCCAGGCTGGTGTCCCTCGTCTCCAGATTCTGGATCCGCGCGTCGATCTCGGCCTGCCGTTCCATCAGGGACCGCTCCTCCTCCCGCCAGGCCCCCTCGTTGGCCAGATCCTTCTGGAACGCGTCATATCCGGCCAACTGCTGGTGAAGGGTCTCGCGCTCCTTATCGATCCCCTCCTTCTCCTTGCGGAGATCCTCGGCGCGGGCGGCCGCATCGATGATAGTCTCCTGACGCTCCGCCTGACGCTCCAGTGCAACGATGTCCTGCCGGATCCGTTCCGGGTCGTGGTATCGGGCGAGGTCGGGCACGGGCAGCGCGTCCAGATCCAGGCCGACGCCTCGTATCTCCACACGGCGACCCTCGCGGAACCCCAGAAGTTCCCGGACCAGGGAGGCCGGGGCGGAATCGTCGGAGGCCCGGACGCCCGGCGCGTCCGTGTTGACGGGAAGGCCCAGAATCTCCGGACGGATCGCCGAGAAGGCGTCAGCAAGGTCGGTGTCGTCGTGGTCACGACGGAGGAGGGTGACCACCGCCTGGTCGAGATCGTCCAACTGTTTCCGCAGGCGGTCGAGGAGGCGGCGGGTAGCTTCGAGTTCCGCCCGCACCCGCTCGGGAGGGTCGGCCACTGCGTCGCGCAGCAGCACCACCAGCTCCTCGAATCGGGCGCCCAGGGTCTTCAGCCGCTGGCTTGCCCATGAGGGCTCTAACCCCTCGAACTCGCGGCGCTGGTCCTCGAGGCGCGACAGGCGGTCGCGCACCAGACTCAGTGTCCCGGCATGCTCGATCTGCTCCCGCCGGGCCGCGCCGAGGTGTTCCCGCGCCTCCTCCCGGTCGGCCGCCACCCTCTCCAGCTCCCGGCGCTTTTCGGCAGCCAGCCGGTCGATCTCCCCGCGCCGGGCGGTGTACTCCTCGCCGATTCTGGCCCACAGGGCTGGGATGACCGTCCGGGCGCGGTCGCGCCGCTCGATGTGCTTCAGGAGCTGGCCGATGTCGGCCTGTAAGTCACGCAGCTCCTTCACCTCGTGGGTGTCGCGCCGGACCAGATCAAGCTGGGACGAGTATTCGCGGGCGAGGTCGATGGACGGCTTCTGGAACTCCGGTCCGTAGATGTCGAGGAGGAGGCGCTTGAGCTCGTCCTGCCGGATATGGGCGAGACGGAGAATGTTGGTGAAGACCTTGCGGAAGCGGTCGTAGGCGCCCGTGTCGCGGCAGGGGACCAGCCCCAGGTCCACGCCCTTGCTATCGCCCGACCCGGTGAGGGCGGCCCGCAGATGCCGGGGATCGAGGCGGGCGAACCCCTTGGGGGCGAGGAGGGCGAGCGTCTCTTCGGGAGGCCGGACCCTCCGCTCCTCGTCGAGGTAGTCGTCCAGGTCGAGCCTCCCGGCGTAGGCGAACCGCTCGAACTCGTGCTGCCTGAGCGGTCCCAGTCCGCGTACACCCACCACCTGGAAGCCGGTTGGGGTGAGGCATTCGAAGAGCGCGTAGCTGCTGGGGCCCGGGAAATAGTAGCGCCGGGTCTCCGCGAGCTCCCGGGCGAACTGCATCTGCCGCTGGTCGTCAAGGTACAGGAACTGGAGGAGGGCGATCAGCGAGGTCTTGCCCACGTTGTTGGGCCCGATGAGGTGGGCGGGGGTACCGATCTCCCCCTCGGCGAATTCGAACTTGCCGCAGTCGAGGGCCACGATCCGGGTGGGGCCGCATTCGGCGATCATGGCGGGGCCTCCATGCCCGCGTCGTCACCGTCGGAGGCCGGCGCGCCTTCCTCCTTCCCGGCCTCCTCGGCCAGATCGAGGCAGAGATCCAGGAACCGGTAGGCCGGGGTGCGGAACGCGAAGGCGTCGCCGCCCAGGCTCCGGGTGAACCCGAACCGCTCCATGGCCTGAAGGAGCTTGGCCAGGTCGTCGGGGGAGGCCACCCCGGCCTCCCGCATGAGGCCCTGGTACCGCTCCGACTGGAAGTGGGGGAGCTCGGCGAGGGCGAACGGCTGCGCCATGATCCGCTCCTCCACCGCCGCTCCGGTGTCGGCCAGGGCCTCGACCAGGATCAGCATGAACACGGCCAGCCGGGTCGTCTGGTCGCCCGGCTCCCCATCGCCGAGGAAATAGTAGAAGTCGCGGGGGTGGCGGACCATGGTGAACCCCAGCCTGGCGAACAGCGCCTCGAACGCGGGCTCGTGGCTCCGGAGGGCGAAGTACAGATCGCCGTCGTCCATCGAGAGGTGACGGCCCCGGCGCAGGGCCTCGAACACCTCGTCGAGGCGGGGAAGGTCGGGGACGGCGGACGGGGAGGGACTCATGGCGCGGCGGCCTCCTTCGCGTCCAGGCGCATGGGATGGGCGGTGAGGGTGGCCCCGGCCACGGTGGTTCGGGCGGGCTTGTCGCCGAAAGTCCGTCGGCCCAGGCGGCCATCGTGGAGACGGCCGTACAGCTTCAGGATCTGGCCCAGGGGCAGGTCAGGATAGGTGTCGGCCAGCCAGGCTAGCGCGTTGGGAATGGGGAGGGCGTCCGACGCCCGGGCCTCGACCGCCTCCGTCCGCAGATGGTCCCGGGCGGCCCGCAAGGCGGGGGCGCGGATGGGCCGGGGCCGGGCGGGGCGGTATCTGCGGGCGCCGAGCAGGAAGGCCCGGAGCGCCCCGTCGCTGAACAGGCCCTGGCGGCGCCAGACGCAAAGGCCGAGCCGACGAGGCAGGCCGAGGGAGGCGACGCCCCTGTTCACGATCCGCTCCAGACCGGCGGAGGCGCCCCGGGCCAGCAGATTCTCCCGCCGCAGCTCCTCGTAGAGCGGCGTGATCTCGCGCATGCTCTCGCGGAAGTCGTCCACCACCTCCCGGCGCATCCGCCGGACCCGGGCCTGACCGCCCCGGATGGTGGGCACGACAGCCCCGTCCAGCCGGAACCGCGTCTCGGCCTCGGCCAGCGTGCCCTCCATCCGGTCCAGGGAGGCGTCCATGGCCTTCTCGGTGTCGATCATGTCGCGCAGGGGGACCAGGTACCGGGTCCACAGGCCGTTGATCTCCGCGTACCGTCGCCGGGGCGGGATGCGGTCCCGATTGGACTTCACCCGCATCACGGTGGCGATGATCTCCTCCCGGTTGAGACGTGAGTCGTGGCGCATCCTCTCCACGTGCTCGGAGGTCTCGCGGAGGGCGCGGACCAGCCGGTCGGCATCCTCCTTGGCGGTGGCCCGGGCCATCTCCCCGGCCTGGGCGTCGAGGGCGGTGAAATAGCCGCGGATCACCTCCACGCTGGTCAGCCGGAACTCCCGGAGCAGGCTGGCCATCAGCTCCGCGAACGGGCGCGACATTTCGAACTGCGCGGTGGCCTGGGGGGCAGTGTCGATGAACCCCAGCTCGCGCAGCCGCCCGACCAGATAGGCGGCGCCCGGGCTGGCCTCGCCCTGGAAGCGCCGCACCAGCGCGTACAGCTCGGCCTCGGACAGGCCGTCGCGCCGCTGGTAGATCTCCACCAGCAGCTCGTGGTGTTCCGCCGCGAACCGGAAGAACGTCTGGGGGCTCACCCCCGCCATGCCCGGACCCTCGTGCCGCGCTCCGTCATCCCGCCCTTCTACCCCCTCCGGACCGGGCCGACCATCGCAAACTGCCGTCGGCCTGCCCGGGCCGCGTCAGCGCCGGTACTGCTCGTCGGACACCTTCTCCATCCAGTCCACGGCCCGGCCGTCGCGCCTGGCCTGGATGGCGATGTGGGTCATGGCGGTGGTGGGCGTCGCGCCGTGCCAGTGCCGGACCCCGGGGGGGAACCAGACGACGTCGCCGGGGCGGATCTCCTCCACCGGCCCGCCTGCCTCCTGGGCCCAGCCGCATCCGTCGGTGACGATCAGGGTCTGGCCGAGGGGATGGGTGTGCCACGCCGTCCGGGCCCCGGCTCGAAGGTGATGCGCACGACGCGGCGCCGGCCTACCGGGGTCGAACGAGGTGCCTTGCCTCGTGGAAGAAGTGGCTGGCCGGAATCACCTGCCAGGGGATGCTGCGCTCCGGACAGGACCAGGAGAGCCGCATGGGGTCGCGGTCGTCCTTTTCCAGACTCTGGCCCTGGAAATAATGGATCACGATCTCGTGGTAGCCCGGCGCCAGCCGGACCGGCGCCGAACGCCGTCGGGATTCCGGTTTCGTTTCCGCCATGGGCACCCAGGAGTCGATCAGCACCTCGCCGTTGAGGATGAGCCGGCACCCGTCGTCGGCCCAGACCTCGAACAGGAAATCCGCCTCCTCGCCCTCCCGGTCCGGCTGCTGGCCGGGCTCGACCCGCAGCAGGCCCGACCACTGGATGGTGAAGAACCCGCGGCGGATGAACAGGTGGTTCACCAGGGGCTCGATCCGGCTGTACCGGTATTCGGTGAAGGTGTGGTTCCGGGGATCGGCCGGCGGGACGCTGAGGGTGTCGGGCCACAGCCCGCCCCAGTGGGCCACATCTCGGTAGTAGTGGGCCACCAGGCCGGTTCGGCGACCGCCGCCAGCCGGGTCGTCCTGGGCGTTCACGCGTGCCGGAAGTACCACGGGAAGCAGGATCGAGAGGAGGATCAGACGGGCCAGGGCGTTCATTCGGGAGTCTCCTGGGGGAAGGCGTCCACCACGAGGATGGGGGCGTCGGGGGTTCGGCCGGGTTCCACGGTCACGTTGTTCAGGGCAGGAAGTCGGCGGGGCATCCCGAAGGGACCGGCCCGGAAGGGCTCGCCCAGTGCGAGGGTCGCCGTCGGCGGTGGCGCGGCCCGGGCCAGGGCGATGCGGTTCCACCATCCGGGGCCGAGGGCGAGGCATGCCGCCACGAGAAGGATGGCGAAGGCCCCGCCCGCCCAGAATCGGGGGGAAGGCGACGCCCGGGCTGGCGCGGGAAGGCGCTCCACCTCGGCCAGGACGCGAGCGGCCAAGCTCGCCTCGGGTCTCCATTGGGACAGGGAGATCCGGAAGGCGCTGTCCAGGACTTCATCTCTGACTTTGGGTCGGGGCATGGCTTTACCGATAGTGCGGCCCGGCGCCGTTTCGTTGCAGGGGCAGCCGAGTTTCTTGGTCAGCGGGACGGGACCAGTTGGCCACGGATCTTCTCCCGTCCCCGGAAGACCCGGCTTCGGGCCGAGGCTTCCCGGATGCGGAGTCGGGCCCCGATCTCCGCGTAGCTCAGGCCTTCGACGTAGCGGAGGGTCAGCGGCACCCGGTAGCGCTCGGGGAGGGCGGCCACCAGCCGGCGGACCAGAATCAGTTGGGCGTCCCGCCGCGAGTCCGCCGGGGAGGGGGCGGCCATTTCGCCGGCCAGGGCCTGACTCCGGTCCCGGGCTCGGCGGATCTCCCGGGCCACCCGGATGGCGATGCCCCCGACCCAGGCCCCGAACGACGCCGGTTTCCGCAACGCGCCCAGGCGGGTGAAGGCCCGCACGAACGCGTCCTGAGCGGCCTCCTCGGCCTCGGTCGGCTGGTGCAGTTCCTGCAGGGCCAGCGCATAGACCATCTCCTGATGCCGGAGCACGAGGGTTCCGAAGGCGTTGGCATCGCCTCGTCGCGCCAGGGCCACCAGTTCCTGGTCTGATGCCCCCGGCCGCTGGTCACCGGAGTCCACTCCGGCAGTATGCCCCATTCCGTTGCCAGGAGAAGCCCAGACCGGCCGCGGTAAAGGGTCGGGGGTCAGTGGCGACCGCTGAACCCCGCCGCCGGGCGGCGGGGATTGGGGACTGGGGATTGGGCGATGTCTTGCCTGTCGCCGTTCGCTATCGCTATCGATTCTCGCGGCTCGGATACTCGGCGCGAGGACGGTCAGTATGAGAGCGGGCGGCGGGCGATGAAGAATTCGTAGCCGTAATAGTCCGAGAACCGGCGGTGCATCTCGGGTTCCTGGGCGAGCTGATCGAGGATGCCGAGGGCCTCGGCGTCACGGGCGTAGGGGCCGCGCAGGTCGGTGATGCGGGCTTCCATGGGCGTGTAGAAGTCGTCCCACCAGGCCGCGTCCGGCAGGGGGAAATGCCGCAGCAGCTCGAAGCCGCAGGCGTGGATGGTCTCCTTCACGTCGGCGGTCCAGCCCATGGTCGGGTAGTCCTGCTCGAAACTTGCCCGGACCTCGGCGGGAGGGTTCTGCTTGCGCCAGACCGCGTCGGTGAACACGAGGTAGCCCCCGGGGCGCAGCAGCCCGTGGCAGATGGGGAGAGCGTTGGCCAGTCCGAGGTTGTAGAGGGCGCCCTCGGACCAGATGAGGTCGAAGCTTTCCGGCGGCAGCTCCGGGTGCGCCATGTCTCCGACCTGGGCCCGGACCCGGTGGACGAGGCCTCGCTCGGCGAGGGACGCGTTGAGCCGCCGGATGCTTGGGGCGTGGCGGTCGATGGCCAGGATGGATCCGGCCGTGAGTTCGGCCAGGTGGAGGGTCTGCGCCCCGACCCCGCAGCCCAGATCCAGGATGGCCGGGGCTTCCGGAAGGTCCGGGCAGGATCGCAGGGCCTCGGCGGCGCAGACGCGGCTGCCCGGACCCTGCCGGGGCAGGGATTCATATACCTCGAAGAAGATCTCCCAGAAGCGGGGGGAGGGCGGGGTCATTGGCCTGCAGCCGGTGGCTGGTGGATGGATGGATGGATGGGTGGATGAGTGGATGGGTGGATGGGTGGATGGGTGGATGGGTGGATGGGTGGAGAACGGTAGAACCGCAGAACGTTGAATGTCGAATGTCGAATGGGGGGGGTGCGGGAGACGGGATGCACGATGCA
>PXDE01000137.1 GCA_003566475.1 PVC group bacterium
CGGGGGCCACGCCGGTGAAGTCGCGGAGGAGCGAGGGCGGCAGGCTGCCATCGGTCTCGACCTCGATGCGGCGCAGGGCGAACTGCTCGTTCTCGGTGAACAGGAATCGCCCGACGCGACTCAGGCCGAGGTAGGAGGCCCAGCCCACAAGCCCCAGGGCGGCCGCCACCACGGCGAGGCGGAGCGCGAGGCGGGTCCGGAAGGAGAGGCGGTGGCCGCCCCGGGCCTTCACGTGCAGCACCCGGGCCTTGCGGGAGCGGCGGCGGGAGCGGGCGCGGGCCATGGCGCTACACCGGGACCGCGGCCCGGGCCAGGTCCACCACCCGGGCGCAGAGGTCGGCGAAGCCGAGCCCGCCCGCCGCCGCCGACTTGGGCAGGAGGCTGGTGGCGGTGAACCCGGGGATGGTGTTGATCTCGAGCACCTGGGGCTCGCCGGACTCGGGCCACCGGAAGTCGACCCGGGCCATGCCCGTGCAGCCGGTGGCCCGGAAGGTCTCCAGGGCCCAGTGGCGGCAGCGGTCGGCCACCTCCGGAGGGAGGGGCGCGGGGGCGAGATAGTCCGTGAGGCCGGCCGTGTACTTGGACGTATAGTCGTACACGCCCTGGCGAGGCCGGATCTCGACCACCGGAAAGGCCTCATCGCCCACCACCCCGACCGTGAGCTCGCGGCCGGGCACGAACGCCTCGGCCAGCGCGGGTCCGGGGAAGCGCAGGGCCTCGGCCAGCGCGGCTGGCCAGGCGGCCAGATCCTGGACGATGGTCATGCCGATGCTGGATCCCTGCCGCGCCGGCTTGACCACCAACGGAGCGGCCAGGGGAGGCGGGGCGTCGGCCCGGTCGAGGGCGGTCCAGGCCGGCGTGGGGATGCCGACGTCGTCGAGCCGGCGCTTGGTGGCGATCTTGTCGAAACACAGGCGGCTGGCCTCGGCCCCGGGCCCGGTATAGGGAATGCCCCGGGCGTCGAGAAGCTCCTGCACCTGGCCATCCTCGCCGAAGCGGCCATGCAGGGCGATGAACACGGCGTCCACCTCGGGCAGATGGGGAAGCGCGTCGGTGTCGACCCGGATCTCGGTCACCTCGAAGCCTGCCGTCCGCAGCCCGTCGGCCACGTTGGCGCCGGAGCGGAGCGAGACCTCCCGCTCTTCGCCGGGGCCTCCCATCAGCACGGCCACCCGGCCGCGCCCTGCGGATGCGTTCATGCCCATGCCCTCCTCATGGCGTTGGGGTTCCGGACCCGGGCCGGGAACCGCTCCTCCCCTCAGAAGAGCGTCCGGCCGCCTGATCATCCAGGCCGTGCGCAAGCCGCGGAACCATGGTCTCCACATCGCCGGCCCCGATGACCAGAACAAGGTCTCCAGACCGGATTGTCGAGAGCATAGCCCGCAGCGCCTCGTCCGGCGAGCCGAAAAGTTGACAGGGCGGCGCCTCGGCGCAGTCCCGGAACCGCGCCGCCAGGTCGGCGCTGGTCCCGCCGGGCCGGGGCGCCTCCGAAGCCGCGTACACCGGGACCAGCCCCAGCCAGTCGAGCCCCCGGAAGGACGGCGGGAACGCCTCGGCCAGGGCGGCCGTGCGGGAATAGCGGTGAGGCTGGAACACCCCGAGCAGGCGTCGGCCCGAGGCGGCCGCCTGGCGGATCAGAGCCCGGATCTCCTCGGGATGGTGGGCGTAGTCGGACACGATGAGCACATCGTCGCCGGCGGACCGCAGGTCGAATCGTCGTCGGGGCAGCCGGAAGGAGGCCAGGCCGTCGGCGATGGCGGAAGGCGCGTGAAGCCCCGCCGCCCAGGCCCCGGCCACGGCGGCCGCCGCATTGTCGGCATTGTGCGGGCCGCCCACATTCAGGCCCGCGTGGACCGGCGTTCCGTCCGGCAGAGTCAGTTCCAGGTCCATAGCCCCGAACCGGTGCGCCTCGGAACGGATCCGCACCGAGGCCCCCTCCCCCCGCCCGAAGGTGAGCCTGCGTTCGGCCTGGTCGGCGATGGCCCGCGTCGCCGGGTCGTCGTGATGCGCCACCACCGCGCCCGAGGTCCGCCCGACCGCCCGGGCGTAGCACGCGGTGAGATCCTCCCAGCCCCGGAAGTGCTCGAGGTGATCGAGGTCCACCCGGGTCAGCACCAGCACCTCGGGCGCGTAGCGGGCCAGGGTGCCGTCGCTCTCGTCCGCCTCCACCACCAGCCAGTCTCCGGCCCCCCGGCCGGCCACGCCGCCCAGCAGGTCGAACTCCCCCCCCACACAGAAGCTGGGATCCTTTCCGGCCCGATGCAGCAGCCAGGCCGCCCAACTGCTGGTGGTGGTTTTCCCGTGCGCCCCAGCCACGGCCAGGGTCCGGAACCCGGTGGCCCAGGCGGCCAGGACGTCGCCCCGGGCGAAGACCGGCAGCCCCCGCTGACGGGCGGCCCCGATCTCCGGATTCGACTCCGCCACCGCCGGGGTCCGGACGACCCACCGGGCGGCCTCGGGAAGATGGTCCGCGCGATGGCCGACGACCACCTGGCAGCCCGCCTGCCGAAGCCAGGCGGTGATCCGGCTCTCCGCCGCGTCCGATCCGGTCACGGCCAGGCCCTGCCGGGCGAACTGATAGGCCAGCCCGGCCATCCCCACCCCGCCCACGCCCACGAAGTGCACCGCCCCCGACCGGGCGCGGACCAGAGCGGCCAGCGGGTCGCTCACCGCGGCCGTCCCGCCGCCGCCGACTCGACCAGGCTGGCCAGCGCCTCCGCTCCGTCGGCCTGGCCCCGCCGCCGGAGCAGGGCGTCCTGCATGCGGCGCCGCTTCTCAGGGTGGTGGACCATGTCGAGCAGGTAGCCGGACAGCCAGCTCGCGGTGAGATCCTCCTCCGCCGCCATGTTCGCCGCCCCCGACCGTTCGAGCGCCCGGGCGTTGAAGGTCTGATGGTTCCGGACGGCCGACGGATAGGGCACCAGAAGGGCGGGCAGGCCGAACGCGGTGATCTCGGCGCAGGTCGAGGCCCCGGCCCGGCACACCGCGAACTGGGCGCGGGCATACAGGGTCTCCATGTCCGGCCGGAACGCGGCCACCTCGGCGGCCACCCCGGCCTCGCCGTAACGGGCCTTCACCTTGGCCTCGTCGTCGAACCCGGTGAGGTGGATCACCCGGAGCCCAGGCACGTCGCGGGCCACGGCCACCAGGGCCTCCGAAACGAGGTCGTTCAGACGGCGGGCGCCCCGGCTGCCGCCGGTCACCAGCACGGTGAAGCTCCCCTCCAGCCCCTCGATGGGGACCGCCCGGGCCGCCTGGGCCAGAGCCTTGCGGATGGGCATGCCGGTGACCTTCAGTCCCGGGCGCCGGAGGTGGTAGAGGGTCTCCTCGAAGCTGGCGGCGAGGGCGTCGGCCCGGCGGGAGAGCCAGGTGATGGCCCGGCCCGGCACCACGTTGGCCTCGTGCAGCACCACCGGCACGCCCAGGCGCCGGGCGGCCAGCACCGGGCCCACCGAGGCGTAGCTGCCCATGGCCAGGAGAACGTCGGGGCGGTCGGGCCGCATCGTGCGCCGACAGATCCGGGCCGCGCGCAGCAGGCGCAGTCCGGCGGTCAGCGCGCGGACCGACACCCCCGAAGGCAGGCCCTGGGCGGGAACCGTGACCAGGGCGCCCCCCCAGTTGGCCACCGCCGGGGCCTCGATGTCCTTGCCGGCCAGCCAGAGGGTGACCCTGTGCCCGCGCGCCTCCAGGATCTGGGCGGTGGCCAGCCCGGGGAAGATGTGGCCCCCGGTGCCGCCGCAGGCCACGGCCACCCGCAGCCCGCCTGGACCGGACCGCCTGCTCACCGGGGATCGCTGAACAGGTACACCAGCGTCACCACGGCCGCGGCCAGGGCCAGGATCAGAGGCAGGGTCACCGCCAGTCCGGCCTTCAGCCAATAGCCGAATCCGGGCAGGCCGCCGCCCCGGGCCGGGCCGAGCAGGTAGCCCTCGGGATCGCCCTCCTCCCGGCGGAGCGCGTTCTCGGCGTGGAGCACCTCGAGCCGGGCCAGGCTCCGGTTGTACTCGGCCCGGGCCTCGTCCAGGGTGGCCAGGGCCTTCTCGATCTCCTGGCGCACCCGGTCGGCGGGCCAGGCATTCTCGTCGATCCGGTCCACCTCCCGGTACAGGCCCCGGAACTTCTGGAGGGCGGAGGCCAGCCCCTCGGAAAGCTGGGTGGCCTTGAGCTGCTCCCGTTCCAGGCTCACCATGCTCCGGCCCAGGTGCTCCATCAGCTCCTTCTTGCCCCGGGTCCAGGTCTCCTGCTTGCGGCGGAGATCCTCGAGGTCGCGGCGCTCCCGCTCCAGCGCCTCCTGGCGCTCCTTGAGCAGTTCGAGGTCGCGGGCGGCCGCCGCCAGCCGCTCGCTGTCCTGCTGACGCTGCTGCTCGTAGCGGGAGGCGTCGCCGGCCCCGCCCGCCTCGCCGCCCAGGGCGCGCTCGCGCTTGGAGGTGGCCGACCGGAGTAGGTCGGGGTCGATGAAGTCGGAACTGCTCATGGCGCGGTCCTCCGGCCCGTCAGGGCGGAATGGTGATGGTCTGCCCCGGGCGCAGGTCCTGCGGGCTTCGGAGCATCGGCTGATTGGCCTCGAGAATGCGGTTCCACTGCCCGGCGTCGCCGTAGACGGCGCGGGCGATGCCGGACAGCGTGTCGCCCGACTTCACCACGTAGGACCGACCGGCCGTGGGGGAGGCGGCCGGGGGGCGCGGGTCGGGGGTCGGCCGGGGCGGGGGCGGGGGACGGGCGGCCAGCGCGGCCCGGGCCTCGCGGGCGGCCTCGCGCTCGCGGGCCAGCTCGGCCTCCAGCTCGGCCACCCGCTCGCGCAAGCCGGCGATCTGCCGGTCGCGGGCGGCCAGCTCCCGGACCGCGCCCGAGGGCTGGTCGGGAATGGTGGTGGCATAGGCGA
Organism: PVC group bacterium; assembly: GCA_003566475.1. Taxonomy (GTDB): domain Bacteria; phylum Verrucomicrobiota; class Kiritimatiellia; order SS1-B-03-39; family PXDE01; genus PXDE01. The sequence goes on from PXDE01000137.1 coordinate 4,883, forward strand.
GGCGGGCCCGCTCGATGATCTGCCGCACCAGCTCCTGCTGCTTGCCCTCGCCGGGATCGAGCTCGAGGTAGCGTTCGAGGTGGTAGATGGCCCGGAGCAGGTCGAGGTCGTATTGCTCGTAGAGAATGCCCGCCTGCAAGTGGGCCAGGGGACGGCGGGGGTCCGCCTCCAGCACCTCGTGGTAGAGTTCGAGCGCTCCCCGGATGTCCTCGACCTCCCGGCGGCCCCGGGCCTGACGCTCCAGATCGGCCGCCTTGCGTCCGCACCCCGCCGAGGTCAGGGCAAAGGCCGCCAGCAGCCCCATGGCCGCCCCCAACCCGCGATGTGCCCACCCTCGTCGTTTCATCCAGCTCTTCCTAGCACCGAACCGCCCGTGCGGTCAAACCAGCCGCGCCGCCCGCATCCCAATCCCCAATCCCCAATCCCCAATCCCCAATCCCCATTCCCCGTTGACCTTCTCCCCCCAGATCCGCACATTGTCGGCATGATTCCCTGGCAGGAGTACCATCCCTCGCATCCCCACTGGCTTCGGCACAGTCTGCTCACCCTCGCCTTTGGCGGCATGGTGGCGGCCATCGGCCTGGTCTTCGTCTTCCGGGTTCCCGCCCCCGCCCAGCCGGTCCTCTGGGCGGCGACGGGGGTGACCGCCGGCATCCTCCTGATCCTGAGCGGTCGGATCCTCTGGCACCACGACCGCCTCCGACGGGGCCAGTCACCGTCCGGCGGAAAGCGGTTTCGCCACGGCCACGGGCTGGTGGTGGCCCTCGGCCAGGCCATCCTGGCCGTCTGCCTGGCCGTGGTGCTCTGGGAGACTGCCGCCAGCCTCGGCATGCAGACCACGGCCTGGCGATCGGTCATGCTCTACGCCTTCGTGTTTCTGGCGATGGTCCACCGGATCACCGGAGGCTGGAATCAGACCGTGTTCAGCCGGCTTTCCGGGGTGGTGCACGAGCTGGTGCACGCGCTCACGGTCATCAGCATCTGCGTGTTTCTGGCCGCCACCATCGCCGCGCCCATGGAGATCCGGTATCCCCGCTGGGGCCAGGAGCGCATGCCCATCCCCGTGTTCCTGGTCTGGCTGCTGGCCGCCCTCATCAGCGTCTCGGCCGCGCTGGTCTTCCTCCACCGGGCCGTCCACGGCCCCGGCCGCCCCCGCCCCAAGCCCGTCGACACCGAGCCCGAACCCTCCCCGCACGAGGGGTAGCCGGGAGCCCCGGCCTCCCCCCTCACCGGCTCCCGTCGGAATCCCGGCCTTGGTCTTTCGCGTCAACCTTCCGGGGCGAGCCAATCCCACAGAGGCCGGAACCGGACCGTTCCGGCCTGCCCGAACCATTCCACCGTCTCCTCGCCCTCGTGGTCCTCGGTAAGGACGAGGAGATCCCCGCACCGCAACTCATGCCCCGCCTTGATCAGAGCCCGGATCTCCCGGTCCCGGGTTCCTGGATCATCCACCCGGGCGCAGACCTGGATCAGCCTCCGAACCTGACGGCCCTCCTTGACGACAAAATCCACCTCCTCGTTCTGGGCGTTCTTCCAGAAATAGATCTCCCCGCCCCGGTCCAGCGCCTCCCTCCACAGATGGATCGCCACCAGGTTCTCGTACAGGCGACCCGCATCCTCGCTGAACCGGAACCCCATGGCCACGGCCATGCCGTTGTCCACCGCATAGACCTTCTTGTTGTACGAGGCCTGTTCCCGGACCCGGAAGGAGAACCGGGGCAGGGAGAAAAGCAGAAACGCCTCCTCGAGATGCCGCACGTACTTCTCGACCGTGTGGACACTGCGGCATCCGGTGACCCGGGTCAGGGATCGGTAGGAGTACTCCTTGGCCACGTTCGACAGCAGGTAGCGGGCCAGATCCTCCAGGCCCTGGACGGCCCGGATCCGGTGCCGCCGCACGATGTCCTTGTAGAGAACCGCGTGGGCGAGGGTCCTCAGGTAGTCCTCCCGGTCTACCGGCTTGAGCAGAGGCTCCGGGAATCCGCCCTCGCGGGCGAAGGACTCCAGGCGGGCCTTCCGTTCGGCGCGGGTCCGCGGACCGGATTCGGCCCGCAGGGCTTCCGCGAAGCTGAACGGCAGCAGCGGGATCTGAAGGTGCCGTCCGGTCAGATGCGTGGCCAGTTCCGAGCTCAGCAGGTTGGAGTTGCTCCCGGTCACCAGCAGCCGACGTCCCTGCCGCTGCAGGCGGTTCACCAGCAGCTCCCACCGGTCCACGTTCTGGATCTCGTCGAGCAGAAGGGTCTCCGGCCGGTCGTACACGGTGTCCAGGGCCTGGATGAGATCGTCGTAGTCGCGGAGGCCGAGGAGCCGCTCGTCGTCGAAGTTGGCGTAGCCGCATCGGCCCTCCTCCCCCAGGGCATGGAGCGCGAAAAACGACTTCCCCGCCCGTCGCGGTCCGACCACCACGCGGACGAGATCGGCGGCCTTCCCGAACCGGGGCCCGACGTCGCGGCGGATGTACCGCTCGGTCAGCCTCCGCTCCCATTCCCGCTTCTGGGTCAACAGAACATCCCGGATCACGTCGAGCCCTCCTGTGAATTCACGGGGTCATGATGCACGATTTTAGCTATTTTTGTCCACTATGTTTTCGGAAACGCGGATTCGCCGACCGGTCGGATCGGCCGGTCGTGGCAACTGCGGATGCCGGGCGCGCCATCTGAGTCGTCGAGGCCGACGTCCCTGGCGGCGGCCAACGAGCCCCGGCCGCCCCGCCCCGTGCCTGCTGCCCGCCTGCCGTCGCTGGTTTCGATGCGGGCGACCCCCCATAGCCCATTCCTTAGAGCCTCGGTTTCGAGGCCAAAATGGCCCCCCAGCAGCAAGTAGTCAGCGCAACACTTGGGAGTCAGCTCTCTTCGGGACTTCGGGTTGGGTTGCAGGGGGCAGGCTAGGCTGTTCCGGCAGATCTCCAGACCAAGTGCAATTCCAACCCGGTGGCGCAGAAAGGGCCAGCTGTGGCAGGCTGTGTCCCCTCACCACCAAGCAAGGAGTGCACATGGCCTACCGACAGCTGACCCGCGAACAACGGTACCTGATCTACAAGCTCAGGAAAGCAGGATATCGGCAGACCGCCATCGCGAAGGCGGCCGGGGTGTCGCCCTCGACGATCAGCCGGGAGCTCCGACGCAACGTCCGTCGGAGGGGGTACCGGCCGGCGATGGCCCACCGCCTGGCCATGGCCAGGCGGGCCAGGCCGTGCCGCCTGCCGGTGCTCACCCCGCGCCTGCGGGTCCACGTCCGGCATGGGCTCCGCAAGGGCTGGAGTCCGGAGCAGATTGCAGGGAGGGCGAAGAGGGCGGGGACGTTCAGCGTGAGCGCCCAGACCATCTACCGGTACCTCTACGCCGACCGCCGGGAGGGCGGGCTCCTGCACCGCCTGCTCCGCCGCAAGGGGGTTCGCTACCGGCGCAGACCCCTGGGAAACGGCCCGATCCGGGACCGGAAGTTCATCGAGGCCCGTCCGCCGGCGGTGGAGGACCGCAAGGAGATCGGGCACTGGGAGGTCGACACCATCGTCTCCCCGGACCGCTCCGCCATCGTCACCATGGTCGAACGCGTCTCCCAGCTCCTGGTGATGAAGAAGGTCCCGGCGTCCACGAGCCTGGAGGTGGCCCACGCCATGGTCCGGAAGCTCGGACCGGTCAGGGACCGGGTGCTCACCATCACCTCCGACAACGGCGCGGAGTTCGCCAGCCACGGATACGTCGCCCGGAAGCTCAAGGCGGACTTCTACTTCTCCCGGCCCTACAAGCCATGGCAGAGGGCTCTGAACGAGAAGACCAACGGGCTCATCCGCCACTACTTCCCCAAGCGGAGCCGGCTGGGCGACCTCACCGACCAGCAGGTCACGGCGGTCGCCCAGGCCCTGAACACCCGCCCCCGAAAGTCGTTGAACTACCTCACGCCCAATGAGATCTTC
>PXDE01000292.1 GCA_003566475.1 PVC group bacterium
GGCTCATGGGGCCGTGGCCGGCGGGGCATCGGGGTCGGACCTGTGTAAGCGTCGGATGACCAGTGCGATGCCACGATCAGGCATGCGCTGGAAGGGCTTAGCGTGGCCATTCTGGGCTCGAAACGGCGGCTCTAGCGCGAATTCAGGCCTCTCGCCCACACCCTTTCGGGAGCGGTGGCGCACCTGTGCACGGGCCTGAAGGCCGGGGAAGGGGCGCTGGTTCGGGCTTGCGCGGGAGGCTTCGCCGGGCCAAATTGACCCCGCAAGACAGGCTGACGTCGCGAACCGAACCCGGTTGAGGAAATGCCTCGGGCCCATCGCCACCACCTTCCAGGCTGCATCTGCTCTGAGGCACCAACGGGCCGTATTTCCTCCAGGACCATGTCCTCCGGCAGCATGGGATGGAAACCACGGCTTGCCCGCGCAACACGCTGGGGCCACGGCTGGAAGACGTCGCTACGCGGTCCGGGTACTCGCCACCCGTAGAAGCGGCTTCCAGCCGTTTCCTCCCGCGTGCCGTCTCGCCCGTCATCCGGCTGGCCCACCGTGCCAGCGGCCTGCACTGCCCTGAGACACGCTGAAAGATGCCGCTCTCTCTCGCGGACTGGGTCGAGCGGCCGCCTGCCTTCGCCAGGCTACGGCGCGGCAGGCCCATCGGACCCATCGGACGCGTCGGACCAGGCCGGCACAAGGCCTGCGCAGCGGGCCTGGAGGGCGAATCCCGCCACGGGCGGGATGAGCCGCGAGCGAGGGAAGGCCATGATGCGTTCCTGGCTACCGCCCGGCTCGTTTCAGGAACCAGGGCATGGCTGCTCCTCGCTCCAGCTCGGCCGCGTGCGGGCTTCGCCCAACGCGGGCTGGGCCACGAGCCTCGGCCTCCCGGTGGGCCATCCTATCCGACGCGTGGGTTCCTTCGAGCGGGCGCTTTCCTTCGACAGGCGCAGGCGGCTTGCCGGGGCGGGGCGGGCTTCGGTAGGCTGCCGGGATGAAGATTGAACGCATCGAGACCTTCCGACGGGACCATCTGTGCATGGTCCGGGTCACGGACGCCGACGGGGCCCAGGGGTGGGGGCAGACCGCGCCGTTCCATCCCCAGATCTCCGAGGCCGTGCTTTACGACCTGGTCGCCCCCTGGATCCTGGGCCGCGAGGTCGGGGACATCGGGGCCTGGGCCGAGCTGGTGTTCGACCGGTGCTACAAGTTCACCGGCACCTTCCTGTGCCGGGCGGTGGCGGGGGTGGAGACCGCGCTGTGGGATCTGGCCGGCCGGCGTCAGGGCGTGCCGGTCGCCTCCCTGATCGGCGGGGCTCCCCGGAACGTGCTGATCTACGGATCGGCGATGAGCCGCGCCACCACGGCGGAGGAGGAGGCGGAGCGGATCGCCCGCCTGGCCGGGGAGAAGGGGGTGCGCGCGTTCAAGATCAAGATCGGCCCCCGCCTGGGCCGGGACGACGATGTGGAGGGCGCGGCCCACAGGACCGAGTCCCTGATCCCCCGGATCCGCGAGGCCCTGCCCGGGGCCACGCTGTTCGCGGATGCCAACGGCAGCTATGACGTGGAGGGGGCGGTGGCCATGGGGGAGACCCTGATCGCCCACGACTACGCCCATTTCGAGGAGCCCTGTCCGCATCTGGACATCGTGGGCACGGCCGAGGTCACCCGGCGGCTCGACGGGCGGATCCTGGTCACCGGCGGGGAGCAGGACTACATGCCGCCCCTCTGGCGGCAGATCCTGGATCTCCCCATGGCCGACGTGGTGCAGCCGGACGTCCTCTACAACGGCGGGGTGGCCCGGACCCTGGCCGTGGCCCGGATGGCGGCGGAGCGGGAGATCGAGGTGATGCCCCACTGCGCCAACCGCTCGCTGATCCAGGTGGTGACCCAGCACCTGATCACGGCCATGCCCAACGCCCGGCCCTGGATGGAATGGTCGATCGAGCCGTCGGGCTGGACCGACGGGCTGTTCACCCGCCCTCTGGAGGTCGAGGACGGGGCCGCCGTCTTCCCCGAGGGACCGGGCTGGGGCGTCGATATCCACCCGGACTGGCTGGCCGGAGCGGATCCCCGGTCTCAACACGCGCTTTGACGTTCCGGGGGGATTGGCCCTATGCTGGCCCCATGGTCGTAGGCCCCGCCCGACAACTTCGGAACCCCGCGGACTTGTCCCGGCACCCCGCATGCTCCCTCGCCGTTTCCCGCCGTCCCGCCGGGGCGGGCGACGTCGGCGCGAAGGGCTAGGGCAGGGGCATGCTGGAGTTCGATCAGGTCGGCCGAAGGTTCGGCGCCCGCCGCGTGCTCGACGGGGTGTCGCTGACCGTGGAACGGCGTCAGCTTCTGGGCCTGCTGGGCCGCAACGGCGCGGGGAAGACCACGCTGCTGCGGATGGGGGCGGGCCTGCTGCCCCCGTCCCAGGGCCGGGTCCGGGTCGGTGGGGTCGATGTCATTCGCGAGGGACCGCGCATCCGCCAGCGGGTGGGCTACCTCCCGGAGAACTGTCCTCTCTACGGGGAGATGCGGGTGAAGGAGTTCCTGCGTTTCCGGGCCGGCCTGAAGGGGCTGGGCTCCGGACGGGCCCGGCACCGGGTGGACGAGGTGACCGACTCCTGCGGCCTGCGGGAGATCCGGCGGCAGCCCATCCGCCGCCTGTCGCTGGGGTTCCGGCAGCGGGTGGCCCTGGCCGAGGCCCTGCTGGCCGAGCCCGAACTGCTGATCCTCGACGAGCCGACCCGAGGTCTGGATCCGCTGCAGGCGGGCCAGGCCTGGGATCTGCTGCGGGATCTCGCGGGCGACCGCGCGGTGGTGGTGGCCACCCATGACCTCGAGACGGCGGCCCGCCACTGCACGCATCTGGCCGTCCTTGGCGACGGCGCGGTGACCGTGCAGGGGCGGACGGCCCAGGTGCTGGATCCGCTGCCCCATGGCAGCGTGGTCCACGCGGAGCTGCGGGGCCCGGAACGGGGCATCGAGGAGGGGCTGGCGGGCATGGCCCTGGTGTCCGAGATCGAGCTGACCCGCCGCGGGGGCTGGACCTTGGCCCGGATCCACGGGGTGGCCACGGCGGATCTCCGGCTCCCGGTCGCCCGGCTGGCCATGGACCGGGGGTGGGACATGCGGGAGCTTCACCTAGAGCGAAGAGACCTCCAGCGGCTGCTGGAGACGCCATCGGGAGGGGCCGGGCCATGAGGAGCCTGGGCTGGATCTGGCGCCGCGAGATGGGCTGGTTCGTCCGCACCCCGGCCGGGTTCGGCATCGGCGTGCTGTTCCTGATCCTCACCGGGTCGAGCTTCTGGTACATGGTGGGTCAGGCCGGCATGGGGCTGCTCGGCTCGGCCTCCCTGCGTCCGTACCTCGAGGCCAACCCGCTCCAGTGGGTGGTCATGCTGCTCACGGTGCCCGCGCTGACCATGAACCTGATCGCGGGCGAGAAGGAATCGGGCACCATCGATCACCTGCTGGCCGCTCCGGTGGGGGCGGGCCAGGTGGTGGCGGGCAAGTTTCTGGCCGCCCTGACCGCGTATCTGCTGCTTTGGTCGCTGACCGGACTGCACCTGGTCCTGCTGGCCCGGCACAGTTCCTGGGATCCCTCCGCGGATCTCGGCCTGGTGGCCGGGCTGGGCACGCTCCTGGTCCTCTCCGGCCTGTTCTACCTGGCCATCGGCACCCTGTGCTCGTCCCTCACCAGCAGTCCCGTGCTCGCGGCGGTGATGACCATGGGCGGCATGTGCCTGGTGTTCTTTCTCCCCTTTCTGGCCGAGCTCACCGACTCGCGGACGGCGCAATCGGTGGCCGCCCACATCTCGCCGCGCCACCATGCGGCCGCCCTGCTCGGGGGGCGCCTGTCCCTGGCCGTGGTCGCCTACTACCTGTCCGGCGCCTGGCTGATGCTCTTCGCGGCCGCCCGGGCTCTGGAAGCCCGCATGTGGAGGGCCTGACCATGCCCCCGCCCGCCGGCCCCTATCGCTACCGCCGCTTCCGGCGCTGGATGTCGGTGAACGTCGCCCTGGCCCTGGGCCTGGCCGCCGCCGCCGCCGTGCTGGCCAACGTGCTGACCGCCCGGCTCGATCTGGCCTGGACCCTGCCCCGGTCCCGGGCCGACGGCATCTCTCCGGGCCTCCGGGCCCTCGTCGACCGGCTCGAGGCGCCGCTCGACGTGGTCCTGCTCACCGCCCGCCAGCCCCGCCTGCACGGACCGCTGCGGGAGCTGGCCGAGGCCATGGCGGCGGCCAGCCCCCGGGTCCGGGTCGAGGATCTTGACCCCTTCCGCGATGTCCGACGGGTCGAGGATCTGGTCCAGCGGTTCGGCCTCGACGAGGGCCATGCCGGATTGCTCCTGTACCGGGACCGGGCGATTCCGCTGACCGACCGGGAACTCGTCGACCTGCCCGCCGATCCGGAGGGGGCCGGCTCGGATCCCCGGTTCCGGGGGGAGGAGGCGCTGGCCATCCACCTTCTGGCCCTGGTCGAGCCCCGCCGGCCCGTGGTGTATTTCCTGCAGGGGCATGGCGAGCTGGATCCCGAGAGCTTCGACGCGGTGCGGGGGGCGTCCCGGCTGGCCCAGGCCATGCGGCGTGAACGGCTGGAGGTGCGGCGGCTCGATCTTCGCGAGGCGGGCGGGGTGCCCGAGGACGCGGAATGCGTGGTGATCGCCGGGCCGAAGGAGCGGATCACGGCGGCGGAGACCGATCTCCTCCGCCGGTACCTGGGCCGGAACGGCCGCATGCTGGTGCTGCTGGACGCCGGGGGCGACACCGGGCTCGACGCCTGGCTGGCCGAATGGGGCGTCCTGCTCGAACAGGGATGGGTCGTGGATCCGCAGCGGGCATTCGTGGAGAGCGAGGTGGTGGTCCGGACCTACGCCCCGCATCCCATCACGGAGGGGCTCTCCGGCACCACCACCGTCCTGGTGCGGCCGCGCACCGTGCGGGTCGGCGAGTCGGCGGAGACCCCCGGACTCGACCCGTCCGACGGCATGGTGCTTCTGAACTCCTCCCCGGAAAGCTGGCTGGAGAAGGATCCCCAGGCCCGGCCCGCCCGCCTGGAGCCGGAGCGGGGCGATGTTCCGGGGCCCCTGCCGCTGGCCGTCGCCTTGCAGCGCGGGGCCCGGCAGGTGGTCGACACCCGGTTCCCCTCCAGCCGCCTGGTGGTGATCGGATCCGCCGAGTTCGTGTCCAATCAGGGGATGGCCCGAGGGGGCGCGGGCAACTCGCGTCTGGTGCTGCGGGCGGTGAACTGGCTGCTGGAGCGCGCCCCCGGCCTGGATCTGGCCCCTCGCCCCATGGTGGCGGATCGGATCACCCTCACGCGGGAGGACCGGGAGCGGCTGTTCGTGAGCGTGTTTGTCGTGATGCCGGGGACCCTCCTCGGCCTCGGGCTCCTGGTGTGGGCCCGACGGAAGTTCTGAACCATGCGACTCTGGACCACATTCGCGCTGGGGATTCTGGTGGCGGCGCTCTCGCTGGGCGTCGTGTGGGTCGGACGCCCGGACCGCGGCCCGGGTCCGGGGCCCCGGCCGGGGATCCCCTTCTTCCGGGTCGAGCCGGAGCATGTCCAGTATCTGGTTTTCCACACCGACCACATCCGGACGGAACTGAGCCGGCCCGCCGGCCGCTGGGAGCTGGTGGAGCCAGCGGCCGGGCGGGCCGATCCGGCCATGGTCGAGCACCTGCTCGACGTGTTCGCGTCGGTGTCGGCGGAGACGGTGCGGCGGCCCCGGCGCGGCGAGGATCCGGGACTGGGGGCCTATGGCCTCGCCGCGCCCCGGGCCCGGATCGTGGTTGGCGACGGGCGCTCCCTGCGGACGCTGGAGATCGGCCGGGACTCCCCGCTGGGCGACCGTGTGTACGCCCGGGTGGGGGATCAGGCCGACATCCTCGCCGTGGACCGGAGGGTGCTCGACGCGCTCCCGTCCGAGGTGGCGGCGCTCCGGGACCGGCGGCTGTTCACCGGCCGCCCCGAGGACGTGGACCGCCTGGAGATCCGGGCCGGCGTGCATGCCGTGGAGGCGGTGCGGGACGAGCGGGGGCGCTGGCGGATCGAACAGCCGTTCCTGGCCCGCGCCCATCTCCCCACCCTCGACCGTCTGCTGGAACTGGCCTTCGCGGCCCGGGTCGATCTGTTCGTGAGCGAGGAGGTGGCCGACCCCGGGCTCTATGGGCTCGGCCAGCCGCGGTTCGAGCTTTCCCTCCGCCGGTCCGGCCGGGAGGAGCGCCAGGGGGTGCGGATCGGAGCGCCCATGGAAGGGCGGCCCGACCTGGCCTACGCCCAGGGCCTCGCCAACGGTCCGGTGGTGTCGGTTCCGGCCGCCCTCGGGGCGGGGATCGAAGCGGGCCTGCGCGATATCCGAGACCGGCGCGTCCTCCCCGGGTGGACGGCTCTGCGCGGAATCTCCATCCGGGAGGACGGCCGCCACCTCGCCCTGGTCCGCGACGGGCAGGGGTGGCGAATGACCGAACCCAGAACCCTGGCCGCCGAGACCGAACAGCTCGACGCTCTGGGCCGGGGTCTGGCCCGGCTGGAGTTCGAACGGTTCCGGGACGACGTGCGGACCGCCGGGTTTCCCGCCCGCCTCGAAATGGCGCTGGTCCGCGACGACGGGGAGACCGAGATCGTGCAGATCGGCCCGGCCCTGGCCGACGGGCTCCGCCTGATCCGGGTCGCCGGGCCGCCCGCCGCCGCCGGCGAGGCCGAGGACCTCTTCGCCGCGCTGTCCGCCGATCCGCTGGCCCTGCGCTCCCGTGACGTGCTGGGGGTCGCCGCTCCCGACATCCGCTCCGTCCGGATTCAGGTGCCCGACGTCTCCCGAACCTGGGACACCGTTCCGGGCGGGGGATTCGCCCGGGACGGCCAGCCGGCGGGCGAGGCCGATGCCGCGCTCCTGGACCGCCTGGTGCGGCACGCCGCCCGGCTCCGGGCCGTCCGGTTCGTGGAGGAGAATCCCGACGACCTCGGGCGCTTCGGCCTCGATCCGCCGGCCCGGAGCCTGACCCTGGGTCTGGTGGGGACCGCCGGGATCGCCAAGACCCTGATCGTCGGTGACCTCGACCCCGACGGATTCCGGTATGCCGCCGTCCGGGGGCAGGATCTGGTGTTTCTGATCGACCCCGACCTCATGCCCATGCTGTTCCCCGACCCCCTGCTCCCCCGGAGGCCCGAGGCGGAACCGGGAGCGCCGGAATCGGCCGGGGCCCCCGACGAACCCGATCCGGCGCCCCATGACCCGTCCCCCTGACCCGCCGTCCCGCTGGTGCCGGTGCCGGACCGTGGCCTGCCGGGCGGCCCGGATCGGCGTGATCCTCGCCGCCCCCCTGCTGGCCGCGGCCGGATGGGTCGTGGTGTTCGGCCTGCCCGACGCGGCCACCCGCCGTCTGCTCGAAGGCCTCGAGCAGCGGGGGCTGATCGCCGAGGTGGAGCGGATCCGCTACGACCTCCTGGAAGGGTTCGTGTTCGATCAGGTGAGGCTCCATGCGGCCACCGACCCGAACCGTCCGGTGGCCGAGGCCGAACGGGTGTCGGTGCGGCTCACCTCGCGGCGGTGGCACCAGCATGGCCTGCGGTTCCGCCGGGCCCGCCTCCATGGCGCCACCCTCCGTCTGGGCGGAGCGGCCGCCGCCCGTCCGTGGCTGGAGATGGAGGACATGTCGGTCACCCTCAAGGCCCGTCCCGATCACCTGCTGGTGGAGGAGGGACGGGTCCGCGTGCTGGGCCTGCACGCCACCCTCGACGGCGAGCTTCGGTATCCCGATGGGCCCGATCCGGACGCGGTGCAGGATGGCGCGACCATCCGGGGCTTCGCGGATGTGCTGGACCGGCTGGCCGCGGAGAAACCGCCCTGGGCGCACACCCTCACCGAGGTGCTCGAGTCCGCCGGCCACGCCCGCCCGCCCCGCGCCCTCCTGCGCTTCCGGATCCCCATGGGCCGGCCCATGGAGGCCGAGGTCCAGGGCATCGTGGATGGGGGCGGACTGGCCTGGCGGGATGTGATCCTTGATGGCTGGTCCGCGGAAGCCCTGGTCTTTGGCGAGCGGATCCGGCTCCGGCGGCTGGAGGCGGTGCGGGACGGGGCCCGGGTGAGCCTCTCCGGAACCGGCGACCTCACCGCCCGCACCTTCGAGCTCTCGGCGGAGAACACCTTCTCGCCGGACATCTGGATTCCCATGCTCCCCGCCGCCTGGCGGCACACCCTGACCGACCACCGGACCCGCTTCGACGGCCCCATTCTGGGCACGATCCACGTGGGGCCCAACCCCATCGACCAGCCGCTGGACCGCGTGACCGCGGACTTCCGGATCGAGCGGGCGGTGCTGCGGGGGGTTCCCGTCCAGTCCGCGCGCCTCGGGATCACCCGCGCGGGCGCCCGGACGGATCTGTCGGTCCGGGACGCCTGGGTGGGGCCGCCCGGACGGACCGGCCGTCTGGAGGGCGATCTGGGCTACCGCGAGGACACCGGGGAATACGACGGCTGGGCCCGGTCCCGGTTCGACCTCGCCCACCTGCTCACCGCCCTGCCGCCCGAGCGCCGGCAGACCCTCGGCCGCTTCGTCTTCAGCACCCCGTACCCGCAGGTCGATGCGGCCTGGGCCGGGCAGGGGACGGACGCCCGGGCCTTCACCCTCGACGCCGTGATCCAGGGCCGGAACCTGTCCTACCGCAACCAGGAGGCCTCGGCCTTCCTGGGGCGCGTCCAGGTGTCCGGGGGCCGGATCCTGATCTCCGACGCCCGGATGATCCGGGCCGACGGCGAGGCGGCCGGCTGGTTCCTGATCGACCCCGTGGCCGGTCTGGCCGCCGTCGA
>PXDE01000240.1 GCA_003566475.1 PVC group bacterium
AATCCCCAATCCCCAATCCCCAATCCCGCCGCGCCAAGGCGCGGCAGACAGTTGCCTCCCGACCGCGCATCTGCTATCTATGGGCCATGACCTTGCGACACGCGCTTCCCATTCTCGTGCTCTCCGCCGGCCTGGCCGGGCCGGCGCGGGCCCAGACCGGCCCGACCCCGGTGGACGGCTTCGCGGCCAAGGTCAACGACCGGGTGATCCTGATCGGCGACGTTCTGAACATGATCCGGCCCACCATCCGCTTCTACCAGCAGAGCCACACCGGCGAGGAGCTGGAGGCCCGGGTCCGCGAGGCGTTCCGGCAGGGGCTGGAGGCGGAGATCGAGAAGGCCCTGATGATCGAGGAGTTCCGCACCCGGGATCTCCCCATCTCCGAGGTGGTGGTGGCGGACCGGGTGGACGCCATCCTGCGGACCCGGTTCAACAACGACCGGCTGCTGCTCCGCCAGGCCCTGGCCGAGGAGCACCTGACCCTCGAGGACTGGAAGGGGATCCTGCGGGATCAGATCGTCACCGACGCCATGCGGGGCCAGGAGGTCCGGCGGCCCGCGCTGCCCTCGCCCCAGGCGGTGTACGAGGCCTACCGGCGCCGCCGCGACGAGTTCCGCGAGCCCGAGGAGGTGCGGGTCCGCATGATCGTGATCCGGGGCGGGCGCGAGGAGGCCGAGCGCGAGGTGAAGCGGGAGGAGGCCGAGCGGGTGCGGGCCCGGCTGGACGACGGCGAGGACTTCGCGGTGGTCGCCCGGCAGGTGTCCGAGGGCGCCCATGCCTCGGCCGGCGGCGACTGGGGCTGGATCGAGCCGCGCACCCTGCGGTCCGAGCTTCAGGAGGCGGTGGCCGCGCTGGCCCCCGGCCAGCGATCGGGGGTGCTGGAGATCGAGGGCGCCTTCTACCTCCTGGCCCTGGAGGGACGCAAGCCCGCCCGCGAGATCCCGTTCGAGGATGTCCGCGAGAAACTGCGCGAGGAACTGCATCGCGCCGAAGTCGAGAAGGTGTACCATGCCTGGATCGCCCAGCTTCGGCGGAACCATCGGGTCGAGATCCTCCATCAGTTCTGACCCCCTTCCGCCTCCGGCCACGGTGCCGGTGCCCCGGATGTCGTCCGGGGAGGTTCTAAGCCTCCTCGCGGGCATGGGGCTCCGGCCGTCGCGGGCCATGGGCCAGAACTTCCTCACCGACCTCCACGCCCTGCAGGCCCTGGTGGACCTCATCCATCCGCTCCCGGGCCAGCGCATCCTGGAGGTGGGGCCGGGGCTGGGCGCGCTGACCCTCCCCCTGCTGCTGGGCGGGGCCCGGGTGGTGGCGGTGGAGAAGGATCCCAGGCTCCACCGGCATCTGGCCCGCGAACTGGCGGGCTGGGTGACCCTGGACCTGCGGGAGGGCGACGTGATGGACCTCGGGCCGGCCGCCCTGCTGGCCGAGGGCCCGGACCGGGTCGCCGCCAATCTCCCCTACAGCATCAGCAGCCGGTTCCTGGTCGACTGCGTGGAGGCCCCGCATCCTCCGAGGGATCTGGTGCTGACCGTGCAGAAGGAGGTGGCGGAGCGGCTGGCCGCCGCCCCCGGGGGGAAGGACTATGGGCTGGTCTCGGTGCTGGTGCGGGCCAACTACCGGGTGGCCATCCACCGTCGGCTGTCCCGGGGCTGCTTCACCCCGGCCCCGCAGGTCGAATCGGCCATGGTGCGCATCGAGCGCCGCGAGACCCCCCGACTGCCGCCGGGGCCGGTGCGGGCGCGGTTCAAGCAGCTCGTGAAGGCGGGATTCGGGCAGCGCCGGAAGCAGTTGCAGACCGCGCTGCGCCCGCTGGCCGGCCGGGAGGCGGCGGACCGGCTGATGGCGGTGGGCATCCAGCCCGCCCAGCGGGCGGAGACGGTGGCGGTCGAGCAGTGGATCGCCCTGGCCGAAGCCTGGGGGTAGAGCATTGTGGATTGTGGATTTTGGATTGTGGATTGGGTGAGGCGCCTCTGTGGCTCGTACTCGGATGCCTTCCCGGGGGCGTCTGAATCCCTGGCGGGTTCGGGGGGCACCCCGTAGCTGGACGCGCCAGCGTTCAGCCTTGCAGGGGGACCGACGGCGGAGTCGATGACGGCGGCGGCCGGCGAGATCGCCCCGAGGAGAAGTGCGAGGGCGGGCCGGCCTGTGAGCAGGAGCACCACAACCTATCCGGTGGGCACCGCCCCACCGCGATCATGCAGGCAGCTCCCTGGGCCGCCCCATGTGACGCCACGATCGTGGAAGCACATAGGCCATCGGGCACCGGAGGTCGACGTTCCTGGCCATGCCCATGTGAGGCTACGATCGTGGGCTCACATGGACCGGCCCCGTAGGGACTCGCCAGGCGAGAATCAGGTGCCTATGTGATGCCACGATCGTGGGCTCACACAGTTCGGCCGCGTCGCCCCATCCTGCGATGACGACTGATACATTAGCTTCTTCCGCAAAGATTTGTGCAAGATCACACACCAAGGCACGGAGGGGAAGGTGCGGCCTATGTGACGCTACGATCGTAGCATCACATAGTCGAATGGCGGAAATCCGGGCCCGGAGGGCGGATCGGGCGAGACCCGTGCCTGTCGTGTGGCCTCAGCGGGTGCGGGTCAGGCGCGATGCGGTCTTCAGGAAGTCGGCGTGCGCGGCGAAGACCTGCTCGCCCCGGTAGCCCCTCGGCCAGAGGCGGCGGGGGAGAAGCGGATCGTTCCGCATGGCCTGGATATAGGCCATGGTCTCGCCCCGGATCGCCTCCTTCACCGCGTCGGCCGAGGGCGTTGCCTGCCTCCAGCCCTCCAGGGTGCGTTCGGCCTCATGCAGGTAGGCGGTCTGGGCCCGGTCGATGTCGTCCCAGGGCCAGGCCTGCATCACCAGCCGCTCGTCGGCGATTCCCATGACCGTCCGCGCCTCGAACAGCATCCCGTAGTCCGTGATCCCGGCCGCCTGCCGGAGGTCGTCGAACCAGGGCCGGATATCCCAGGGGCCGATCCACATGCTTTTCTGGAACTGGCCGAACCGCCGCTGCCGGAGAGCGGCGCGGATGACGTCGCGGTGGTGGCGGTGGGATTCCGGCACGTCGTAGCAGAAGAAGTACCAGATCCCGTTCCATGTCCGGTCCCACTCCCGGGTCGGGCGCACAAAGGGCGGAAGGGCCGCTTCGCCTTCCGGGGTCAGCTCCAGCACGATCTCCCCCTTCCGGGTGATCTCCGCGATCAGACCGGACCGGGCGAGGCGCTGCTGGGCGCGGGCGTGGGCGATTTCGGAGTGGTGGAACAGATCCCAGCTCCGTTCGAGGTGAGGGGCCAGCATGCCGGCCGCGCCCTGGGCCAGGGCATAGGTGAGCATGTTGCCCACGCGGCGGACCACGATCTGGCGGCACCATCGGGAATGGCCCTTCCATCCGTCCTCCGGGGTGTCGGACATGGGGTCTCCTGGTCGGTGTGAGGCTACGATCGACGTTCGACATGGTCACCGTGCCGGGGTGGTCTGGCCTCGTCAAGATCCGGCTGCGGCGGGATCGGCTGGGCTGGGCCACGCCCGGGAACGAAGAAGCCTGGCGGAAATAGGCTCACCTTGGGCGTTGGGCCAGGGGGGGCTCCCTCCGCGAGCACGACCTATGTGAGCCCACGATCGTGGCGGCACATAGGTCTGCACCGCAGCGGGGGCCGGGAGCGAGGTCGATGTGCGCCTACGATCGTGGCCTCACATAGGCAGGCATCGTCGTCCAACCGTCTGGAGGCATGTAGAGACTTCCTGTGCGAATGTAGAACTTTGTGCCCAGGAGCCCGCCGCGGAGTCTTGGGGGGGGCAACCTATGTGACGCTACGATCGTGGCTGCACATAGGTCGGGAGAAGGAAGCTGCCTACGTCGTTCGAGGCTCCGGTTCGTACCGGGGGGGCGGGAAGTCGTACGCCTTGTCCCCCTGGCGGCGGGGCGGTCAGGGAGCTGAGCGGGCCGGGGCGGGGGCGTTCTCGGCGGCGTCGGCGAGCTGGCTTCGGCGGAGGATCTCGCTGGCGAGGGTGCGGCGCACGCCATGGCGCTGGAGCAGGCCGGTGAGACGGCGGGTGTCGGGGCCGTCCACCACCGGGAGGTAGTCGAGGCCCTGGTCGCGCATCAGGTCCATCGCCTCGGGCAGGGGGAGGTCGGCGATGGCGGGGTCCGGCGGGGTCTGCATCACATCGTCGGCCAGCAGCCAGTGGCTGATCCGCTGGGCCTGGAAGCTCTTGCGGAAGTCCTCCATGGTGATGACCCCGGTGAGCGTCCCGTCCTCGTCGGTCACGGGATAGGCGAGGGCCTCGGTTTCGGCCATCACCCCCAGCACCTCGGCCAGCGGGGTGTCCTCGCGGAAGGCGACCGGCGTCTCGGCCAGATCGCGGGCCCGGTAGGTCGCGGCCAGATCCTCCTCGGTGATGTTCAGGCCCACCTCGCCGGCCCGGGTGACCGCCCACTTGACGCAGGAGGGGCCGAAGAGCTGGACCAGGAAGGTGCTGGCGGTGACCACCGAGATGATCACGGCGTCGAGCGCGAAGGGGGCGTCGGGGGCGGCGCCCGCGAACCGGTCGGCGGACAGGATGGCCAGGCCGATGGCCACCCCGGCCTGGCTGAACAGGCAGAGGCCGAGGTTGCGGCGGACGGCGTCGGCCGCGCCGGTCCAGCGGGCGCCCGCCCAGGCCCCCAGCATCTTGCCCCCGCTGCGGCCGGCCACATAGACCAGGGCCAGGCCCCAGACCCAGGCCGGCATGCCCAGCACGTCCAGCCGGGCCCCCACCATGACGAAGAACAGGGCGTAGATGGGGGCGGAGAAGCTCTCCACCAGCTCGAAGGCGCGGTGGCTGCGCCGGGGGGCGAGGTTGGTGAGGGTGGCCCCCAGGGCCATGGCGGCGAGGATGAGATCCAGGTGGAGCAGCCGGGCGAGGCCGATGACCAGGGCCAGGGCGCCGAGGATGAAGGCCAGGGCCTTGCCGCGCTCGTGGAGACGGCGGAGGGCCCAGTTGAGGATGAGGCCCGCGAGCACGCCCAGGGCGACCGCCCCCGCGAGCTCGTAGACGGCCTGGATGAGCGCGGACGCCAGAGGGAGATCGCTGTGCTGCAGGAGGCCGGCGGCGACGCTGGAGGCCACCGCGAACAGCAGCAGGGCCAGGCCGTCGTCCAGGGCGACCAGGGCGAACACGGTGGTGGTGAGGGGGCCCCGGGTCTTGTACTCCCACAGCACGTCCACGGTGGCGGCGGGGGCGGTGGCCGAGGAGATCGCCCCGAGCAGGAGGCCCAGGGCCAGGGAGAGGGCGGGCTGGCCCGTGAGCAGGTACACCACGACCGACCCGGCGGCCGCCACCACCGCGAAGCTGCCCAGGCCTTCGGCGACCATCACCGCCACGAGCTGGCGCCCGTAGCGCCGGAACACGTCGCGGTGGAGTTCTCCGCCGATCATGAACCCGATCATCCCGAGGGCGAAGTAGTTGAAGGGCCGCAGGCGCTCCGCCGTGTCGGCGTTGATCACCTGGAATCCGGTGACCCCCAGAGCCACGCCGATGACGATGTAGCCCACCACCTGGGGGATCCTGAACCGCTGGAACACGCGGGCGCCGGCCGTGCCCAGGACCACGGCCAGGCCCATGACGAGCAGAATGGGGAGATGGGGGTCGTCAACCATCCGGCCATGCTGCCATCCCACGGCGGCGGACTCAACGGGAAAGCCCCGGTTCCGGGCCGGCCCGCCCCGGGCAAATGAAGGGTTGAGAGACCGGGCGGTTTCGGGGCACATTGGAGGGTTCAGGACTCACCAGGGTCCGGCCCGGTGCCGGTCCCGCCGCAAAGGCTGCTTTTCCCCATGCTGCAATGGCTGCTTAAGAAGTTCCTCGGCTCCAAGAACGAGCGCGACGTGCGCAGGCTCCGGCCCGCGGTGGAGCGCATCAACGCCCTGGAGGAGGAGTACCAGTCGCTGACCGACGAGGCCCTCGTGGCCAAGACCGAGGAGTTCCGGAAGCGCCTGGCCGAGGGGGCGACCCTCGACGACCTGCTTCCGGAGGCCTTCGCGGTGGTCAAGAACGCCTGCCGCCGCCTGTGCGGGCGGTCGATCGAGGTCACCGGCAGCGAGCAGGTCTGGGACATGGTGCCGTTCGATGTGCAGCTCATCGGGGGGATGGTGCTCCACCAGGGCAAGATCGCGGAGATGGCCACCGGCGAGGGCAAGACCCTGGTGGCCACCCTGCCCGTGTACCTCAACGCCCTCCCCGGCAAGGGCGTGCACGTGGTGACGGTGAACGACTACCTGGCCCGCCGCGACTCGGAGTGGATGGGGGCGGTGTACCGGTTTCTGGGGCTCACCGTGGGCTGCATCCAGCACGACATGGACCCGGCCACCCGGCGGGAGCACTACGGGTGCGACATCACCTACGGGACCAACGCCGAGTTCGGGTTCGACTACCTGCGCGACAACATGGCCTGGCGCCCGGACGACATGGTGCAGCGGGGGTTCGCCTACGCCATCGTGGACGAGATCGACAGCATCCTCATCGACGAGGCCCGGACCCCGCTCATCATCTCCGGCCCCGCCCCCTACTCGGTGCAGCACTACGGGGAGCTCAAGCCGGCGGTGGAGCGGCTGGTGTCCCGCCAGCGCGAGCTGTGCAACCGGTTCGCCGACGAGGTGAAGCAGGCCCTGGAGAAGGACGACGAGGAGACCGCTCTGCGGCGGCTCTACCAGATCCACCAGGGCATGCCCAAGCACAAGCAGCTCCTGAAGCTCATCGAGGAGCCGGCGGTGCGGCGGCGGCTGGAGAAGGTGGACAACATGATGCTCACCGAGGCCTACAAGGCGGAGGCCCGGGGCCTGCGGGAGGAGCTGTTCTTCACCATCGACGAGAAGGGCCACGACGCCAGCCTCACCGACAAGGGCTGCGCGGCGCTCGATCCCGACGACCCCGACACCTACGTGGTGCCCGACCTCGCCTCCGAGCAGGCCGAGGTCGATGCCCAGGAGGGGCTCACCGACGAGGAGCGGTTCCAGAAGCACCAGGAGCTCCAGGAGCTGTTCGTGCGGCGCAGCGAGCGCATCCACACCGTGGACCAGCTCATCCGGGCCTACTGCGTGTACGAGAAGGACATCCAGTACGTGGTCCAGGACAACCAGGTGATCATCGTCGACGAGAACACGGGGCGGATGATGACCGGCCGCCGCTGGAGCGACGGGCTGCACCAGGCCGTGGAGGCCAAGGAGAACGTCAAGGTCCAGCGCGAGACCCAGACCCTGGCCACCATCACCATCCAGAACTACTTCCGGATGTACGACAAGCTGGCCGGCATGACCGGCACCGCCGAGACCGAGGCCGACGAGTTCTTCCAGATCTACAAGCTCGACGTGATCGTCATCCCCACCAACCGCCCGGTGCGGCGGGTGGACGGCAACGACCTCGTGTACAAGACCCAGCGCGAGAAGTTCAACGCCATCATCGACGAGATCGCGGACTGCCACCAGCGGGGCCAGCCCGTGCTCGTGGGCACCATCTCGGTCGAGGCCTCGGAGCTGCTCAGCCGCATGCTCCGCCGGCGCAACATCCCCCACAACGTGCTCAACGCCAAGAACCACGCCCGGGAGGCCGAGATCGTCACCCGGGCCGGCCAGAAGGGCGCGGTCACCATCGCCACCAACATGGCCGGCCGCGGCACCGACATCAAGCTGGGCGAAGGGGTGATCTGGATCGACCGGTCCCTCATCACCGGCCAGACCGCCCTCGAGGACAAGGTCGAGGAGCGCGATGGGAAAAAGGTCACCCTCCTCGAGCTTCTGGAGGAGAAGCCGTGCGGTCTGCACGTGATCGGCAGCGAGCGCCACGAGTCGCGGCGCATCGACCGCCAGCTCCGGGGGCGCTGCGCCCGGCAGGGCGACCCCGGCTCCTCGCGCTTCTACATCTCGCTCGAGGACGACCTGATGCGGCTGTTCGGCTCGGACCGGATCTCCGGGGTCATGGAGCGGCTGGGCATCCAGGAGGGCGAGGTGCTCGAGCACCCCTGGCTCAACCGCTCCATCGGCACCGCCCAGCGCCGGGTCGAGCAGCACAACTTCTCCATCCGCAAGCGCACCCTGGAATACGACGACGTGCTCAACCAGCAGCGCGACGTCATCTACGGGTTCCGGGCCGAGGTGCTGCGCAGCGAGAACCTCCACGAGACGCTGTCCGAGATCGTGGCCGACGTGGTGGACGCCCACGTCGAGGACCAGCTCGATCCCGACGACGAGGTCTCGGTCGACCAGTTCGTCCACTGGGCCAACGGGCAGTTCCCCATCGGGCTCAAGCCCGAGCACCTTCCTTCCGAGGGACGCACCCGGGCCGCCCTGGCCGAGGTGGTCATCGACAAGGTGCGCCAGGCGTACGAGCTCAAGGCCCGCCACGAGGATCCCGCCAACCTGCTCCGCATCGAGCGGGGCATCATTCTCCAGGCCGTGGACACCCACTGGCAGGAGTATCTGCGCAACCTCGACGCGGTGCGCCAGGGCGTGGGCCTGCGGGCCTACGGCCAGCGCGACCCCCTGGTCGAATACAAGAAGGAGGCCTACGAGCTGTTCGGCGACCTCATGGACCGGATCAAGGCCGACATCGCCCACGCCATCTTCCGGTCGGCCTCCTCGTTCGAGGCCTTCCAGCGGTTCCTGTCCGCGCTGCCCCAGCAGACCATCCATCAGGAGGTGGCGGCCCTGGGCGCGGGCAGCGCCGGCGCCGGGGCCCGGGGCGCCGCTCCCCGCTCCGCCACCGCCGAGCGGGCCATGCAGGCGGCCATGCGCGACGCCGCCGCC
>PXDE01000149.1 GCA_003566475.1 PVC group bacterium
GCCCCGGCGGCCGGCTCGACGGCCGCGGGCGGCTCCGCGAAGAGCTCGCCCTGCCGCAAGAACGGCCCGGCGGTGGTGTCGGATCGCGCGTGGCCCGCGGCCCTCGGCCGCGGGGGCGATCCCGCCCGCCGGTACGGTTCTCCACTCCCTCCCTCGGGAATTCTCCAGGCCGCGGGCGCCCACCGGCGCCAGAGCGACCTCACAAACCGACGTACTTGGCCCCTTCGAGGAAGCCTTCCATGTCCGTAGCCTGCTGTTCTGGCCATCGTTCTGGACTCCATAGTTCGAAACTTTCGAGGCAGCCGACCAGCACCACCTGCGAGCCGATCCCCGCATAGCCGAGGAGATCGTCCCGCAGTCGGAACCGGCCCTGGGCATCCCAGCCCGTGTGGAGGGAGCGAGAGGCGAGCGACCGTTGAAACTGACGGCCCTTCTCATCCGCGATGGAGAAATTGCGGAGCTTCTCCAGCCGCAAGGCGAACGAACGAGCGGGGTATACGCACAGACACGGATCGTTGACTCCTGGAAGGACGAACAGGCTCTGCGGTTCGCCCACCAACTCGCGCCACTCCGACGGAAGGGTCAGCCGCTTCTTGGGATCCAGGTTGTGATGGAAGGTCCCGACGAAGGCCCCAACCCCCGCCGACCCCAGCATCCCATTGAGTCCCATTTGATCCACAGCGTTCCCTCTTGAACCACATTACACCACTTTGCCCCACCAACGTCAACCATCGTCCCACATTTTTTCCGCGGTTTTCACCCTCCGCCGTCCGGATATGGGCACAAGGAGCTTACCATGAGCATCTTAGGGGACATTCCCCGTTCACCACTCCCCCCTCCCCCATGTACCCCCAGCCAGAGACCTGTCCCCATCCGCCCAGACCTGTCCCTATTTCCGCAGGATCTGTCCCTTGGCCCCCAGGCCTGTCCCTATCTCCGAAGGGTCTGTCCCTATCGGCTGGGGTCTGTCCCTAATGACAGAAGGCCTGTCCCTACTCCGGAGGGTCTGTCCCTAATGGCCGGAGAGCCGTCCGAATGGACCCCCGATGGGGCCGGTGCGAAGCCCGCCGCCGGACGCGCCGACCGTTCGGCCGCCTGCGGAACGACGGGCCCGGTGCCGGGCCTGCTCCAGACAGGACATCCAGCGCCCGTGCCCGCCGGGACGATGTGAGACCACGACCATGGACGGACACCGACTTCGCCATGGCCCATGTGGGGCCACGATCGTGGACGGACACCGTCTTCGCCTGAGCCTATGTGAGGCCACGATCATGGACGGACACCGTCTTCGCCTGAGCCTATGTGAGGCCACGATCATGGACGGACACCGTCTTCGCCCAGGCCTATGTGGGGCCACGATCGTGGGCGGACACCGTCTTGCGCCCTGGCCCACGCAAGGCCAGGTTCGAAGGAGGATTCCGTCCTGCTCCTAGGGGCAGCAGGCGGTCCCGATTCCGGACGGCGGCTAGCGGAGGATCTCGCCCCCGTCGGCGCGGAACTCGGCGGCCTTTTCGGCCAGGCCGATCTCCACCGCCTGCTCCACCCCCACGCCCTTCTCGGCCGCGTAGCGGCGGATGTCGTCGCTGATCCGCATGGAGCAGAACTTGGGCCCGCACATGCTGCAGAAGTGCGCGGTCTTGGCCCCTTCCGCCGGGAGCGTCTCGTCGTGGTAGGCGAGCGCGGTCTCGGGGTCGAGGGACAGGTTGAACTGATCCCGCCACCGGAACTCGAACCGGGCCTTGCTCAGGGCGTTGTCCCGCTCCTGGACCCCGGGGAACCCTTTGGCCAGGTCGGCGGCGTGGGCGGCGATCTTGTAGGCGATCACCCCCTGCTTCACATCGTCGCGGTCGGGCAGGCCAAGGTGCTCCTTGGGCGTCACATAGCAGAGCATGGCGCAGCCGTACCAGCCGATGAGGGCGGCCCCGATGGCGCTGGTGATGTGGTCGTAGCCGGGCGCGATGTCGGTGGTGAGCGGGCCGAGGGTGTAGAACGGGGCCTCGAGACAGGCGTCGAGCTCCCACTCCATGTTGTCGCGGATGGCCTGCATGGGAACATGGCCAGGGCCTTCGATCATGACCTGGCACCCGCGGTCCCAGGCGATCCGGGTGAGCTCGCCCAGCGTCTCGAGCTCGGCGAGCTGGGCCTCGTCGTTTGCGTCGGCGATGGACCCGGGCCGGAGCCCGTCACCCAGCGAGAACGAGACGTCGTAGGCCCGCAGGATCTCGCAGATCTCCGGGAACCGGGTGTAGAGGAAGCTCTCCTGATGATGGGCCAGGCACCACTTGGCCATGATCGACCCGCCCCGGCTCACGATCCCCGTGGCCCGGCCGGCGGTCAGCGGCACGTAGGCCAGACGCACCCCGGCGTGGATAGTGAAGTAGTCCACCCCCTGCTCGGCCTGCTCGATGAGGGTGTCGCGGAACAGCTCCCAGGTCAGCTCCTCGGGCGCCCCGCCGACCTTCTGGAGGGCCTGGTAGATGGGCACGGTGCCGATGGGCACAGGGGAGTTGCGGATGACCCATTCGCGGGTGTCGTGGATGTGGGGGCCGGTGGAGAGGTCCATCACCGTGTCCGCGCCCCAGAGGGTGGCCCAGCGCAACTTGGCCACTTCCTCGGGCATGCTCGAGGTCGTGGCCGAGTTGCCGATGTTGGCGTTGATCTTCACCCGGAAGTTGCGCCCGATGATCATGGGCTCGGACTCGGGATGATTGATGTTGGCGGGGATGATGGCCCGTCCCGCCGCCACCTCCTGGCGGACGAACTCGGGGGTGATGAACCGGGGGATGGCCGCGCCGAAGGACTGGCCGGGATGCTGGTGGAACGGATGCTGCGAAGGCCCGGACTGGCCCTGGCCGCGGAGGCCGGGCCCCCTCCCCTCGCGCCAGGCCTCGGCCGGGGCTTCCGCGCGGCCCAGGTTCTCGCGGATGGCCACGAACTCCATCTCGGGGGTGATGATGCCCCGGCGGGCGTATTCAAGCTGGGTCACCGTCCGACCCGCCTTGGCCCGCAGCCGGGGACGGCCCGAGTCGGGGAACACCGGCCGCTCGCCCCGGGTCCGGGGGCCGTCGTCGCCCTCGCGGTAGCCGCGGGGCGGCACCGCCTCCACGTCGTCGCGCTCCCGGATCCAGGCCAGGCGAAGCGGCGGCAGGCCGTCGGACTCGGAGGGCGGGGGCTGGCCGTTGGTCCAGGGGCCGCTGGTGTCATAGATCCGCAGGGCCCGGTTCGGCGCCGCGCCTCGGGAGGCCAGGTGGGTGTCGGACAGGGTGATCTCCCGGAACGGAACGGCCAGGTCGGGACGCGATCCGGTGACGTGGACCTTGTGGGAGTTCGGATAATGGGATCCGTAGCCGGTGGTGGCGGTCTCGGGTGCGTCGGCCATGGCGGTTGTCCTCGGAGTGGCGCCGGACCCTGGCGGCGGAAGGCGCCCGGGCGACGGACGGGGAGTCGGCTCCCGCATGACCTGGCCACCCATCACTTCCCTCCGCCGGCATGATCCGAACAGGTTCCAGGGGTCTCTCCGGTCGTTCGGAGACTCTCAGTCCGCAGGGACTCCCCCAGTGATGTGAAGGCCAGTGTGGCGCAGGATGCGGGGCGGGTCAATAGGGAGTCAGGAGTCGGTGGTCAGTCCCAGCCGCTGGTCCGGTGGGCCATCCGGATGAGGGCAATGAGACGCCATGGCAGTACCCAACGCCCTGTAGCGGCCGCTCGACCGAGTCTGCGAGGGAGAGCGGCTTCCGTGAGGGTGTCTCAGAGCGGTCCAGCCGGATAAGGGGTGAGGCGGCTGGGGCGATCCGACATGGCTTTGAGAGGTTGGCCTTGCGTCTTGGCGGAGAACCCGGCGTCCTCTATCGTTCCGTCCGCTGATGAACCCGTTCCGCATCGTGCTCTGGACGGCCCTGCTGTTCCTGATCCGCCCCGCGTGGGCCGACGCCCCGGCCCCTGACCTGGAATCTCCAGCCGATTCCGCCGAGCTCACAGCCGACCCCGCCGACCCGTCTTCCGCCGGCCGGGTGGCCCGTAACCTGGTGGCCCTTGGCCAGGGTCAGGCCTGGGCCGCCGCGCGCGGGGTGGGCGGACTGGCCGTTAGCATCCTCCTGGGCGGCTTCGCGGGACTGGTGCTCGGGCTGGGTCTGGCGGTGGTGGTCACGGCGAAACTGCACGGGGCCGGGGCCTTTCGGGCCCCCTGGCGGTGGCATCGGTTCGTGGGCTGGATCTGGCCGGTGCTGATCGTGGTGGGCTTCGCCCTGGGCACCGCGTATGCCGGACTCTGGTGGGGCGGAGGACGGCGAGTGAAGCGCTGGGTCGAACGGGACCGGCTCATCGACCGCCTGGTTGCTCAGGTGGTCTGTGCGGTCGCCATGGACGCGGCCGACATCGAGCTGAAGGGCGGCGAGACGGTGGATCAGATGCTCCGCGTGCTGGACGACTCGGAACGGGTCGCCGGGATCATGCGGGAGGACTTCGAGCGAGCGGTGGCGGCCATGGTGGAGGAGGACATCGCACGCCTGCGCGTGAAGGGACGCCTGACCCTCTATGCCAGTCGTGCGGTGGCCGACAGGCTTGCCGACGACTTGGCCGGCCTGGACCCGCGGCTGGTGCTGGTGATGTTCCTGGCCCACCCCTCGCTGGAGGACTATCTGGCCGCCTATCCGGACGCCCACCCGGCGGTCATGGCCATGGCCGGGCAGATGCAGGCCATCCGCCTCGGGGCGGTGCGCCTGGTCGACATGGCCGTCCTGCCCAACCTCGCGCTCGGCCTCTTCCTCGGCATCGCGTCTCCCCTGCTCCTGGTCGCCGTCTTCCGGCTGGCGGTGCGGCGTTTCCCGGCGGGAGGGCGTCCCTAAGCCCCTTCCGGTGCGGACGGGGACATGGCCTTTCCCTCGCCTGCGGCTCACCCCGCCCGTGGCGCATTCGCCCTCCCTCTTGTCGCATCGCTTTGGCGCGGTGAAGGTCAGACCTACAAACATCGACGGGAAGACGGGAAACCGTATTGACATCCACAGGCGTGGAGTGCATGGTGATGGCGTGAAGACGACTGTCGACATCCCCGACCCTTTGTATCGAAGGGCGAAGATCCGAGCCGTCGAGACCGGACGGACCCTCAAGGATCTGGTGGTGGACAGCCTGGAGCATGCCCTGGATGCACCTGCATCCGGTGGCCACGCGACCCCCTACTGGTCACGGAGGGAACTTCGACCAGGCTTCCGAAGGCTGATGGATGCCGGCCTGCCTTGGCCCGGGGCGGACTCCACAGAGATCATCTCCAAGGACCGGTCCGAGCGTGACGACTCGGTACTTTGATACCAGCTACATCTTCAAGCTCTATGCCCTCGAACCCGGGCACGAGGACGTAGCCCGGCTGCTCCCGGACACCAAACGCATCCTCACCGCCTGGCACGGGCGGGCTGAATTCGCGTCTGCCCTTCACCGCAAAGCCCGGGAGGCCGACCTTCCAGATGAGGTTCGGCGCGAGGTTCATCTCCAGTTCCTCTCGGAATGCCAGGCTGGCCACATCACCTTCCTTCCCCTGACCGTGGAGGTCATGGAAAGGCTCGAAGCCGTGCTCGACCGCGCACCGCCCTCAACTTACGTTCGGGCAGCCGACGCGCTTCATCTTGCCTGCGCCGCGACCCACGGGTTCACCGAGGTCTACTCCCATGACCGTCATTTTCTGGCGGCGGCCCCACACTTCGGCCTTCGGGGGATCGATGTGATTCGGAACCGCTCGTGACCTCCTTCGCCATGGACCTTCTGCCCGGTGTCGCGTCTCCTCTGGTTCTCCTGGCTGCGCTCCGGTTGGCGGCGAGGCCGTTCCCGGCAAGACTGCGTCTCTGAAGCCGTCCGGGGCGGATGGGATCTGGGCAGGGGAAACCGCGTTGACACGAAGGAAGGGCGCGGCCACCGTCCTTCCATGCCTTATTCGAAACAGGAAGTGATTCGGGTCCGGATCACGGATGCGGCCGACGAGGACAAGTGGATGGGGCGCCTGCCCGACGGGCCGGTGGTGTTCGTCCTGGGGCCGGCGGCCATCGGCGACCTGGTGGACGCCCGGATCATCAAGATCAAGAAGGCCTACCTCGAGGCCCGGCTGACCGCCGTGATCGAACCCGGGCCGGACCGGGTGGACGCGCCCTGCCCTCATTTCGGCACCTGCGGCGGCTGCAAGTGGCAGCATGTGGCCTACCCGAAGCAGCTCGCGCTCAAGGAGAAGGCGGTGCGCGACGTGCTGGAGCGCATCGGCGGGTTCGCCGCGCCCGAGGTGGCCCCCGCCATCCCCGCCGATCCCATCTACGGATACCGGAACAAGGTCGATTTCACCTTCTCCGACCGGCGGTTCCTGGAGCCGCACGAGATGGAGGAGGAGACGCCGCGCGACACCAGCTTCGCGGTGGGCTTTCACGCCCCCCGGCAGTACGGGAAGGTGCTGGACCTCGAGGTCTGCCATCTCGGCACGCCGGAGATGACCCAGGTTCTGCACCTGGTGCGCCGGTTCGCCCTCGACCGGCAGCTCAAGCCGTGGTCCACCAAGACCAACTCCGGGTTCCTGCGCAACCTCGTGGTCCGGCAGTCGGTGGCCACCGGGGAGGTCCTGGTGAACCTCATCACCACCTGGCGGGAGGAGGCGGTGATGGAGGATCTGGCCGGGACGCTGGAGGCCGGGCTAGGGGCGGATCGGCTGACTTTCGTGAACGGGATCAGCACCCGCCTCAATCTGGTCGCGGTCAACGACGATTCCTTCGTCCACCGGGGCACGGGCCGGATCACCGAGGTGCTCGATGGCCTGTCCTTCGGCATCTCGCCCAACTCCTTCTTCCAGACCAACACCCGACAGGCCGAGCGGCTGGCCCGGGCGGCCATCGACGCGGCCGGGCTCGGACCGGGGACGAAGGTCTGGGATCTGTTCTGCGGGGTGGGCACCCTGGCCCTGTTCGCGGCCCGGACGGGAGCGGAGGTGACGGGGCTGGAGGTGGTTCCCGAGGCGGTGGAGGACGCGAAGGAGAACGCGATGGCCAACCAGGTCGAGAGCGTCCGGTTCGGCGCCGCCGACCTCATGCATTTCGCCCGCGACCTGCCCCGGCTGCGCGAGCGCTGGGGCGACCCGGAGGTGGTGATCCTGGACCCGCCGCGGGCGGGCCTGCATCCGAAGACGGTGGATGGCCTGGTGGCTCTGGCCGCACCCCGGCTGGTGTACGTGAGCTGCAAGCCGGCCAGCCTGGCCCGCGACGCCGCCCGCCTCCGCGACGAGGCCGGCTACCGCCTCGGCCCCATCCAGCCCGTCGACATGTTCCCCCAGACCGCGCACGTCGAGGCGGTGGCGATGCTGGAGCGGTAGTCGCCGCCCAGACGCGATCCGTCCCCGGCTACGACGAGCTTCATGGCCCATCCTCGCCGCCCGGAATAGACAACTCCTTTCCGACCCCGCACCCGACGGCCCCTTCCCCAGACCCGCGGAGAACCCGCACGTACCAACGTGCGGTAGACTTGGAGACTCTACCTTCATGGGACACCACGGCCGTTCTCGACCTTGCAGATCTCCAGGATGGATCCATCTTCGCGGTGGGCGGCCGCCTGTCCCCAACCGTTCCGCACCCGTGCGACCACGACGCCATTGGTATCTCGCCATGTCCCGTGGTGGACGAGCGGAGGAAGGATGATCGCATACATCACACCGGGCGTGGGCGGGGGAACTACGGAGCGATCCGGTCTCCTCGTTACAAACTCAGCCACCACGACGCCTCCGATCTCCCGGGAGTATCGTGTGCCGATCATCCGTTCGAGAACCTTCCCCAGTCTGCCCTCCTGCGTGACCGTGGGCGGGAGTCCGATCGTCCTCAGGTAGGCGAATAGGATAAAGGGCACCCCCACGACGATGGCGATCAGGAAGACTAGGCCCAGGACTCCCCGGCGTTTGGTTCGATCACCGTCCACGGCATGGCTCCTGATGGTCGGCATCCCCGCCGGGC
Organism: PVC group bacterium; assembly: GCA_003566475.1. Taxonomy (GTDB): domain Bacteria; phylum Verrucomicrobiota; class Kiritimatiellia; order SS1-B-03-39; family PXDE01; genus PXDE01. The sequence continues at coordinate 7,965 of PXDE01000149.1, forward strand.
GCGGAGGCCACGCTTAGCCTGCTTCGCCGACGTCCAGGCGGGACCTGGTGGCTCGCCCATGGCGTATCTGAAACCTACGTCCTCCTCGTCTCGGCGCATAGCCCGATTTTCGGCGCCAGCGATCGAGGCATGGTCCTCCAAAGGCCCGCGCGGGATCAGCCCAGGCCACACCCCCTCGATGACCGAACGTGTACACCCCCGATCCCCGGTGTTCGGCGTCGGTCACCTCGAAGCGCCAGCCCCGAACCCGTCGCGGACGGCGATCTGCCGACCAGGACAGTCGTCGGCGCAATGGATGGGTGGATGGATGGGCAGGTGGAGCCATCCTGAGCCCCCATGGCGCTCCCTCCCGCGTCGAGGTTCCGTCAAACCAAATGTCCGATCGGACTTCTGGATTGTCGCAGGATCCTCAAAAACCCGCGTGATTGTGCCTCATCAAGGTGGGCACCTCAGACGGGAGGTGCGCAGCCGTCCCGCAAACCAGATGTCCGATCGGTCATCTGGTTTGCCGTAGGCCCTTCGGGAACCTTGGTGCACCCACGTAGGTCGGGCATTCCTGCCTGACCCCCACGCCCGGCCCCACCGAGGCATGGCGGCTGCCGAAGCCGCCGAATCCCACGGCGACGTCCCATGCTCGATCCGCGCTCGTTCCCGGAGGTCGGCCAGGAATGGCCGACCTACGGTTTCGGAAGACCTGCCCCCCTTCAATGAGGACGATTGCGGTGGCTCCCGGTCCGGAGCCGGGCTAGGGTTCGGGCGACCATGCAGGCAGGCTCC
>PXDE01000161.1 GCA_003566475.1 PVC group bacterium
CATCCGTACTCCTCGTCGGACTCCCACGCGAAGTCCGCGGTCTGGCCCGCGTCGAACGGTCCGCCGGTGTCCGCGCCGATGGCCAGCTCGTGGGTCTGCGGGGTGCCGTGGCTCCCGATCCGGGCTTCGGCGATGCCGACCTCGCTGAAGGAGCCCTCAAGGTAGATGTCGTCGTCCAGGTAGGTGTCGGTGCGCAGGGCCGAGGGAATGGCGGTATCCTGGGAAGAGGCTGCGGCTTCAGGACGGGCGACGAACATGCGGAGCCGGGCGGCGCCCGATCCGCAAGGGTCAGTCAAGCAGGTTCCGTGCCTGCATCGAGACGCATATCGGTGCGGCCATTTCGCGGGGCGCCCGCTCCCTGTCCCTCCCGTCCATCCGCCGCCACCCTCCGCCCCCGCCAACCACCTAAATCCGACCGCCTTATGCGCACAGGACGCACTTCCCCCTGCCTCTTCCAGCCCGCTTCTACCACCACATCCACCTGCGGCGTCACCCCATGCCTTCCTGCACCCCCAGGCGCGGGGCGATTTCATATTTGAGAAATCAGGAAACTAGGAAGGAATCCATGCCCTCCCGCCGCCAGGGGACAGGCCTCCTGCGGCAGGGACAGGTCTCCTGCCAAAGATGGGGACAGACCCCGCCACGCCTGGGGACAGGTCTTCTGCGGTAGGGACAGACCTCTATCGCCCTCCGGCGGGCCGGACGGGGGTGTCCAAGGTCTGGACGGTTCTGTCCAAGGTCTGGACGTGGGGGCAAAGCCCGTCCGAGGCCGCATGCGCCCAGGACAGGCGCGGCGTCGCCCCCCTGTAGGTCGGGCATTCCTGCCTGACCTTCGCGGCCTCATCGGGGACGACCATGCAGCCCCGGACTCGGCGGAGGCAGGCTGGGATTGGCGGTTCCGGGCTTATCTCCGCCCGTTCCCCTGGGGGTCGGCCCAGGCTTCGCGCAGACGCTTCGCCCCGGCACGCAGGAATGGCCGACCTACGGCTCCGAGACACCCATGCATGCCATTCCACGCACATCATTGGCATCTAGCAGATTTCGTCTACAGGCGTCCTCCATCTCGGATCACGGTCTTTCCGAGGTCAGCCAAAGCGGCGTCGCCGGGGTCGCGGCGGCGCCAGTGGGGCGTGGGAACCGTGGTATGTGCCGTTGGCCAGGGACCGTTCGGGGTTCCATGCCGCCGCAGTCCATATCGTGGCCCGTCGGCCCGACGGCCACCGTTATGGACTGCGGTGGCATGGGTCATCCAAGGCCCGGTGTTCTCCGCGATATCTCCTGACTCACCAAGCCACACCGCTTCCTCACCCCGTGCGACACCGCTTTGGCTCGCCCTCGACCAGGCGTCTGGCCCCGCACCAGACCCGCGCTCCACGGCCCTGTGACACCAAAGGACGCCTTCCGCTACCAAGTACCGCTTGCCAGCAGGATGTCCCCGATGTGGCACGGCGCTTCCCCGCCTGCTCCCGATCCCGCAAGGCGGGAGAGGGCGGGCAGGCAGCCCGTGCCTGTGCGAGGTCGGATCCCGGAATGACCATGCTCGGTGGAAGCGCTGCTCATGGCCGGGTCGGGACCAACTTTCGCTCGGCTCCGGGCTGGAAGCCCGGGCAACGGGGGGGGCCGCCTGCCGACGGCGCCTTCAGTGCCCTGGAAGGTACCGGTCTCGGACCCATCGGACCCATCGGACTCGTCGGACTCGTCGGACGAACCAGATGATGCTGGTTCCCGCATCACGCATCCCGTATCGCGCATCGCGTATCCCGCAGCGTGCCAGCCGTCTCACCTTTCATCCGGCAGTGCCCAAGGATTCAGCGGTGGGGACTGATCGATGTCCACCCACCACCGCCCTTTACACGCGACCTCCCCGCCGCTAGCGTCTGGCCCTTCGCAATCCGCCTCATGCAGGCGGAAGCGTCGGAGAACCCGCATGACCGAGCATATCCGCCATTTTCTGAAGGGTCTGGCCATGGGCGCGGCCAACGTGGTGCCTGGAGTGTCCGGGGGCACCGTCGCCTTCATCGCCGGGATCTACGAGCGCTTGATCCAGGCGGTGGCCCATATCGACCTTCAGTCCTTCCGGCTGCTGTTTCGGGGCCGCATCCGCGAGCTGGCCGCCCGCCTCGACCTGACGTTTCTGGTCGCCGTCGGCGCGGGATCGGTGGCGGGGATTCTCACCCTGGCCCGTATTCTCCGGCGCCTGCTCGAGTCCTCGCCGGTCATGGTCTGGGCCTTCTTCTTTGGCCTCATCCTCGCCTCGGTCTGGTTCGTGGGCCGACGGGTCCGGGCCTGGGGGCTGGCCCCCGGCGTGGCGGTCCTCATCGGCGCGGCCATCGCGGCGGGGGTGGCCATACTCAGCCCGGGGTCCGAGAACGCCAGCCTCCCCTACCTGCTGATTTCCGGGGCCGCCGCCACCGCGAGCATGATCATCCCCGGCCTTTCCGGATCGTTCGTGCTCCTCCTGCTCGGGAACTACGAGCTGATCATGATCCGGACGGCCTCCCAGCTCTCGTCCCTGGAACTCGAGGCGCTGAGGATTCTCATCCCGGTGGGAATCGGCGGCGTGCTGGGGCTACTCGCGCTAGGCAAGGCCCTGAACTGGCTGTTCAGGAGGTATCACGATCTGGCGGTAGCCACCCTCACGGGCTTCGTGGCCGGATCGCTCCTGCTCATTTGGCCCTGGAAGACGCCGGTGATGGAGGCGTTCGCGGCCGAGGACGCGGTCAAGGAGAAGGTGGTCGGCTACCAATGGCACCTGCCCGACGCCACCCGGGAGACCGGGCTGGCCCTGGGGCTCATGGCCGCCGGCGCGGCCCTAGTGTGGGGATTGGAGCGCGCGGGCGCGCGGAAAGAAGGCGGGTGACCCCCATCCTGGCGCCGAGAGTGTCTCCACCCCGTAGCCGCCGGCGCCAGCCGGTGGACGGCCCGCTCACCCGTGCCGACAGCTTCCCTCGTCCCCGGTCGCGTTCTCCGCGGCATCCCCTGCGTGTCCACGCCCTGGCGGGCGCGGCTACAGGCGCTTCCGGAACTCCGCCAGCGTGATGATGGGCACCGCGAAGTCGGGGGCGAGAACGAGGAGTTCCTTGATGTAAGAATTCCTTCCTACGATAGGGGTGAGCTTGGGCCCCGTCAAGGTGCCCAGAGGTCTCGTCAATCCACGTCTCCCCGGTCGGATTTACGAGCCCGAAGTCGTTTTTGGCCTTTCCCCGGTTGGCCTTCTCGGGCTAACATACTACGTTATCGCCCTGTTCCGCGTTCCGTTGGGTGGAGGATTTCTTCAATTATGACCGATTCATCGCACAACCCGGCTGCCGATTCCGCCGCCGAGACCCAGGACTGGCTGGAGTCGCTCGACGACGTGCTGACCCTGAACGGGGGCGGCCGGGTGACCGAGCTTCTGGAACTCCTCCAGGCCCATGCCGCGAAACGAGGGGTGGTGATCCCGTTCAACGCCAACACCCCCTACACCAACACCATCCCCCCGGACGCCCAGCCCCCCTACCCCGGCGACCGGGAGATCGAGCGGCGGATCAAGAGCATCATCCGCTGGAACGCCATGGCCATGGTGGTGCGGGCCAACAAGCTGAACGATGGCCTGGGCGGCCACATCTCCACCTTCGCGTCCGCCGCCACCCTCTATGACGTGGGGTTCAACCACTTCTTCCGGGGCGCCACCGACGACCATCCGGGCGATCTGGTGTTCTTTCAGGGGCACGCCTCGCCCGGCATGTACGGCCGGGCCTTTGTGGAGGGCCGCCTGACCGAGGAGCAGCTCACCAACTTCCGCCGCGACCTGGAGGGGGGGCTCACCTCCTACCCCCATCCCTGGCTGATGCCCGACTTCTGGCAGTTCCCCACCGTCTCCATGGGCCTGGGGCCGATCATGTCCATCTACCAGGCCCGGTTCATCCGCTACCTCGAGGACCGGGGCTTCAAGCCGGAGTCGGACCAGCGGGTGTGGGCGTTCATCGGGGACGGCGAGACCGACGAGCCGGAGACCCTGGGGGCGATCTCGCTGGCCGTGCGCGAGGGGCTCAACAACCTCACCTTCGTCATCAACTGCAATCTCCAGCGCCTGGATGGCCCGGTGCGCGGCAACAGCCAGATCGTGCAGGAGCTGGAGCGGGTGTTCCGCGGCGCGGGCTGGAATGTGATCAAGGTGCTGTGGGGATCGGACTGGGATCCCCTGTTCGCCAAGGACCGCCACAACAAGCTGGTCCGGGCGCTGAGCGAGCTGGTGGACGGCGAGATGCAGAAGCTCTCGGTGGAGACCGGGGCCTACGCCCGGGAGAAGTTCTTCAGCCAGGATCCCGACCTCGAGGCCATGGTCGAGCATCTGTCCGACCGCGACCTCGAGCACCTGCGGCGGGGCGGGCACGATCCGGTCAAGGTCTACGCCGCCTACCACGAGGCGATGCGGAGCGACCGGCCCACCTGCATTCTCACCCTCACCGTCAAGGGCTACGGTCTGGGCGAGAGCGGCGAGGGGAAGAACATCACCCACCAGCAGAAGAAGCTCAACGAGGACGAGCTGCGCCTGTTCCGGGACCGGTTTGGGATCCCCGTCACCGACGAGGACGTGGCCAAGATGCCGTTCTACCGGCCGCCCGAGGACAGCCCGGAGGCCGTCTATCTGCGCAAACGCCGCGAGGAGCTGGGCGGCCACCTGCCCGCCCGCAAGGTGGCGGATGTCGCCCTGGATCTGCCCGGCGACAAGCCCTACCAGGAGTTCTTCGCGGGGACCGAGGGCCGCGAGGTCTCCACCACCATGGTGTTCGTGCGGCTGCTCTCCCACCTTCTGCGGGAGAAGCCGTTCGGGAAGCACATCGTGCCCATCATCCCCGACGAGGCCCGCACCTTCGGCATGGAGGCCCTGTTCCGCGCCGTGGGCATCTACGCCCACCAGGGCCAGCTCTACGAGCCGGTGGACGCGGCCAGCCTGCTCTACTACAAGGAGGCCCAGGACGGGCAGATCCTCGAGGAGGGCATCAACGAGGCCGGGGCCATGTCGTCGTTCATCGCCGCCGGCACCTCCTATTCCACCCATGGCATCCCCATGGTCCCCTTCTACATCTACTACTCGATGTTCGGATTCCAGCGGGTGGGGGACCTGATCTGGGCGGCCGGCGACATGCGCTGCCGGGGCTTCCTGCTCGGCGCCACCGCCGGGCGGACCACCCTCAACGGCGAGGGGCTCCAGCACCAGGACGGCCACAGCCACCTCGCCGCCCTCACCGTGCCCAACGTGGTCGCCTACGACCCCGCCTTCGCCTTCGAGCTGGCGGTGATCATCCGCGACGGCATCCGCCGGATGTTCGGCGAGCAGGAGGACGTGTTCTACTATCTGACCCTGGGCAACGAGAACTATCCCCACCCGGCCATGCCCGAGGGGGCCGAGGAGGGCATCCTGGCCGGCCTCTACCGGGTCGCCCCGGCGCCCGGCGGCAAGCACCCCACCCATCTGCTGGGCAGCGGCGCCCTCCTCAAGGACGCCCTGGAGGCCCAGAAGATCCTGGCCGAGACCTATGACGTCGCCGCCGACGTGTGGTCGGTCACCAGCTACAAGAACCTCTACCGCGACGCGGTGGATGCCGACCGGTGGAACCGACTCCATCCCGACCAGAAGCCGCGCGTGCCCTACGTCACCCGGACGCTGGAGAAGGCGAAGGGGCCCAAGGTCTCGGTGCACGACTACATGAAGGTTCTCCCCCTTTCGATCTCCCCCTGGGTGCCCGGCGGACTCCAGGCCCTCGGCACCGACGGGTTCGGCCGCAGCGACACCCGAGAGGGGCTGCGCGACTTCTTCGAGGTGGACGCCCGGCACACCGTGGTAGCCACCCTGTCCGCCCTCGCCCGCGAGGGGACGGTGAAGCCCGCCCTCGTCGCCCAGGCCATCCAGGATCTCAACCTCGACCCCGAGAAGGCCAACCCGGCCATCTCCTGAACCAGGACTCCCCGCCATGGCATCTACCTTCAACCTCCCGGAACTCGGCGAGAACATCGAGTCGGGCGACGTCGTCCATGTCCTGATCGCCACCGGCGACACGGTGGCCAAGGACCAGCCTGTGCTCGAGATGGAGACCGGCAAGGCCACGGTCGAGGTGCCGTCCTCGGTGGACGGCAAGGTCACCAAGCTCCTGGCCAAGGAGGGCGAGTCCCTCGCCGTCGGCGCCCCCGTCTTCGAGTACGAACCCGCCGAAAGCGGAAAGGCGGAAGGCGAAGGGGCCGAAGGCAAGAAGGCCGAAGCCGAACCCAAGAAGGGCGCCAAGGCCAAGTCTTCCGAGAAGACCGCCAAGTCCGATGAGTCCGATGGGTCCGACAGTCCTGCCGCGGCGAAGCGTCTTCGCGAAGCCGGGTCCGAGCCTCCCCCGAAAGAGCCCGCCCCGAAGCCGCCCGCTGACGCCCCCAAGGCCAAGCCCGGCGACGAGGCCCCCCAGCGCACCGAGGCCCCGGCGGCCGGCGCCTCCGGCCTGCCCATTCCCGCCGCGCCCTCGGTGCGCCGGTTCGCCCGCGAGGTCGGGGTCGATCTGGCCGCCGTGACCGGCAGCGGCCCGGGCGGCCGGATCTCCGTGGACGATGTGAAGGCCCACCTCAAGTCGGGCGGCGCCGGGGCCGCGTCCGGTCCCGCTTCGGCCAAGCTGCCCGACTTCTCCCGGTACGGCGAGATCGAGGCCGTCCCCATGTCCGCCATCCGCAAGGCGACGGCGCGGCAGATGAGCCTGGCCTGGAGCCAGGTGCCGCATGTCACCCAGCACGACCTGGCCGACATCACCGATGTGGAGACCTTCCGCAAGGCCTACGCGAAGCGGGTCGAGGCGCGGGGCGGAAAGCTCACGGTCACCGCCATCCTGCTCAAGGTGGTGGCCGCCGCGCTCAAGGTGTTTCCCCAGTTCAACGCCAGCGTGGACATGGCCGGGCAGAAGGTGCTGCTCAAGACGTTCGTGAATCTCGGCGTGGCCGTGGCCACCCCCAAGGGGCTGGTGGTGCCGGTGATCCGCGACGCCGACGGGAAGGGCATCGCCGACCTCGCCGCCGAGCTGGCCGAGATCAGCGCCCAGGCCCGCGACGGCAAGCTTTCGCCTGACGCCATGCAGGGCGGGACGTTCACGGTCACCAACCTCGGCGGCATCGGGGGCACCCACTTCACCCCCATCGTGAACTGGCCCGAGGTGGCTATCCTCGGGGTGGGCCGGGGCGCGGTCCAGCCGGTGTGGCGCGACGGCGAGTTCGAGGCCCGCACCCTGCTGCCCCTTTCCCTGTCCTACGACCACCGGGTGATCGACGGCGCCGACGGGGCCGCCTTCATCCGCTGGATCTCCGAAGCCTTGCAGGAACCCCTGCTCATCTCGCTGGAGGGCTGACCCGTGGCCGAGCACAAGACCCAACTCGCGGTGATCGGAGGCGGCCCCGGAGGCTATCCGGCCGCGTTCCACGCCTCCGACCTCGGTCTGGAGACGCTGCTGATCGACGAGGAGAAGAACCCCGGCGGTGTCTGCCTCTACCGGGGCTGCATTCCCTCCAAGGCCCTCCTCCATGTGGCCAAGATCGTCCGCGAGGCCAAGCACGCGGCCCAGATGGGCGTTCACTTCGCCGACCCCAGGATCGATGTGGACGAGGTCCGGGCCTGGGGCAAGAGCGTGATCGAGCGGCTGACCTCCGGGCTCGGCGCCATCCGCAAGCAGAAGAAGGTGAAGCATCTTCAGGGCCGGGCGGTGTTTCTCGACGCCCATACCCTGGAGGTCACCCTGGCCGACGGCAAGAAGGACACGGTGCGCTTCGCGCACGCCATCATCGCCACCGGCTCCCGCCCGGCCATCCCCAAGGCGTTCGACCTCGGGTCGGACCGGATCATGGACTCCACCAGCGCCCTCGCCCTGCCCGACATCCCCAAGAAGATGCTGGTGATCGGCGGCGGCTACATCGGCCTCGAGCTGGGTTCGGTCTATGCCGCGCTCGGTTCCGAGGTGTGGGCGGTGGAGATGATGAAGAACCTCCTGCCGGGCGCCGACGTCGACCTCGTGCGGGTGCTGGCCGGGCAGGTCTCCATGCTCATCCCCACCATCCTCACCGACACCAAGGTGGCGGGGCTCAAGCTGGTGAAGAACGGGGTGCAGGTGACCTTCGAGGGGGCCAAGGCCCCGGACAAGCCGGTCCGATTCGACAAAGTGCTGGTGGCGGTAGGTCGGACGCCCAACTCCTCCGAGCTGGGCCTGGAAAACGTGCGGGTGGGGGTCGACGAGAAAGGATTCATCGATGTCGATGCCCGGCGCCGCACCGCCGAACCCAACATCTTCGCCATCGGCGACGTGGCCGGGGAACCCGGCCTGGCCCACAAGGCCACCCACGAGGGCAAGATCGCGGCCCAGGTCATCGCGGGGAAGGACGCGCTCTGGGAGCCCCGGGCCATCCCGGCGGTGGTGTTCACCGATCCCGAGGTGGCATGGGTGGGGGTGACCGAGGCCGAGGCGAAGCAGAGGAATCTGCTGGTCAAGGTGGCGCGGTTCCCCTGGTCGGCCAGCGGACGGGCCACCACCTTCGAGCGCAACGACGGGCTCACCAAGATCATCGCCGAGGAGCGCACCGGCCGGGTGGTGGGCATCGGCATGGTCGGAGTGGGCGCGGGCGACATGATCTCCGAGGGGGCGCTGGCCCTGGAGATGGGGGCCACCGTCGAGGACATCGCCGGCACCATCCATCCCCACCCCACCCTCTC
>PXDE01000001.1 GCA_003566475.1 PVC group bacterium
GAGGCCAGGGAGTCCGCCAGGATCATCGCGGCGCGGCTCCGAAGTCCCCGCGCAGCGAGCCACGTATTAAGCCCACCCCCGGCCTCCATGGCCGAGGCAAGCTCAAGGACGTCCGACAGTTCCCCTTCCGTTCGATCCGGGTCGCCGCAGAGGAGGGCCTCCCGTAAACGTACCAGAGCCAGCAACCATGCTGTCGGCACCCGGACGGGGCGGGCATCCGGGCGGTGGTCTCCGGACGAAACCGCGGGCCAGCGGACGCCACCCATGGCAAGCACCCGTTGGAGGTCGGCATAGCGTGACTCCAACCTGTCCAGAGCCCGGTGCATGGCTTCGGAGTCTCCTGGGGAGAGTTCCTGCTCCACCAAGGCGGGCCAGAGCGCGAGGCGATGGCGTTCCCACATGGGATCGAGGAGCACCGCGACCAGCTGCTCCGATGGGCTCCCCGGCACGACATCGTCGAGCAGGAGCACGGGGGTGCTCCGTGCCAGGGTGACTCCGGGCAGCGGAGTGACCCACGGTTTGCGATAGCTCAGGTAGCTCGCCGTCAGCCCCCCCACCGCCGAAGCGGCCACCAGCGTGGCGAAGCGGCCTTTGCGCATGGAAGAAGACTACCACCCCGGCGTGAGGTCGTCGCCGAGGCCCTCCTGGTTGACGCCGTCGGGGCCGGCAGACCAGGCGGCGACGGGCTGGGGGAGGCGGCGTCCGCCGACGGTCACCGAGTCCTCGCCGTCTCGGGCCAGCGCGATCCAGATGGGGTTGCCCCAGAAATCGACGAGGGGGAACGGCCGCTCGAGGAAGACACGGCTCATGGGATTGTGCCCGTCGGCCAGGACAGCGTGCATGTCCTCGGTCAGATGGAACGGCCGCCCCTCGCCCCAATCGGGCAACCGGCCAAAGGCGTCGCGATAGGCGAGGAACGCCTGTTCGACGGCCTCAAGCTGGAAGCGATCCCGATTCCGCGCGCATTCCCGGCCCCTCCCGATGGCGAAACCGAAAGCCACCACCACGACCAGGCAGGGGATCAGAGCCGCGAGAACCAGCAGTGATCGTACAAGCCGCACGGCGAACGCTCCAGGGTTCGGTGTTCGACGGTCTCTTCGTTTCCCATCCTACCTCTACCCCGAGCAGACGCCGTCGTCCAGTGGCCTCAACGGACCCCTGCTCTGAGATACCATTCCGCGCCGTGCCATTCCAATGCATGATAACGAACTGCTTGCATGGATTCTGGTAATCCTTGCCCCGACCCCGTCTCCAGCGGAAGCCAAAGCGGCGTGGCGGTCGGCAGACCTCCCTTCCCGCCGCAGTCCATGGGGGGGCGTCGCCTGGACGACGGGCCTCATACCATGGACTGCGGTGGCATGGGTCGATCAAGGCCCAGCGTCCACCGCGCGACCTCCTGCCTCACCAGGCCACACCGCTTCCTCATCCCGTGCGACACCGCCTTGGCTCCCGGCGGACGAGGTTCTGGCATGCGGCACCGAAGCACCTTGACGACCACCCTTGTTTGCGGCCGCACTGTTCAGCGCCCGGAAGGTCCACGTCCGGCTTCGCGGAGCTACGTCGCGACACGTCGGAGCGTCGGCCCACCACGGGGGGCTGGCTACCGGATTCCCCCGACGTGGCACGGCGCTTCCTGCCCGTGCCCGAGCGAGGCCGGATCCCGGATCGACCATGGTCGGCGAAGACACCGTCCATGGACCGGTCGGGACCAGATCTCGCTCGGCTCCGGGCTGGAAGCCCGGGCCACGGGGGCGCCGCCCCGCCCCTCATCCGGCTGAACCCAGCGGTTCAGCGGCCGCGACTGCTCTGAGACACCGCCCTGTCGTAGGTCCGGCTTGTAGCGGGACTCCGGGCGCGTTTGTGTCCGGCTGCAAGCCGGACCTACGTCGGCAGCCCACCCTACGGCACCGTCTCTTTGCCCTCATCCGGCTGGCCCCACCGTGCCGGCGGCGGGGACTGATCACCGGTCACCGACCACCGCCCCCTCCATCCAGAAACGTCTCCATCCACTCCGAGGGCATCTCCTCGACGGACTGGCGGAGGCGGTCCTGCCACCAGGCGGCGGCGGATTCGAGGTCCTCCTTTTCGAACCGCTGGGTCCGGATCCTGAAGGAGTCGCGGGCGTAGTGGATGACGTCGATGGGGAACCCCACGTCGGCGGAGCTGATGCGGGTGCTGTCGAAGGCCAGGCAGCTCACCTTGAGGGCCATGCGGGGGCTGTCGTCAAAGTGAATGGTGCGGTCGAGCACCGGCTTGCCGTAGCGGGAGGAGCCGATGATCTGGTAGGGGGTGCCCTCCCCCACCTCGACCCAGTTGCCCTCGGGATAGAGCAGGAACAGCCGGTGGGTGCGGTCGTGCTCCATCTGGCCCCCGATGAGGGCATGGAGGTTGAAGGCCAGCCCGCTCCCCTTGAGAGCCTCCCGGTCCTCCCCGGCCACCGTGCGAAGCTGTTCGGCGAAGGCGTTGACCGCCTTGAACAGCCGGTCGTAGCTCTCGTGGTGCTCCTCCCAGACCTCCCCGAAGTAGGTCAGCACCTTGTCGCGCACCGACCGCAGCCCGCTGGTCATTATGAACATGGCCCGCCGCTCGGCCTCGAACACCGCCACCTTGCGGGCCTTGATGACCTCGGTGCCAGTGGTGATCCGGGTGTCGGCCAGTCCGACCAGTCCCTCTTTCACGCGCACGCCCACGCAGAACGTCATGCCGCCTCCCCCCGCCGTCGGCTCACAGGTCCGGCGTCACGCGGATGTTAAGATCCCATTCCATCCGGGCCTCGGCCCCCTCCTCCGCGCCGAAGCCGCCGCTCACCGGCAGCGTATCCATCGGGTCGTCGGAGGCGGCCACCGCCACATGCCCGGCGGCGGTGGCCAGCCCGAGCGAGGGATCATAGCCCCGCCACCCCGCCCCCGGCAAATAGACTTCGGCCCAGGCGTGCAGATAGCGACGGGCGTCGGGATCCTGGCCCCGGAAGTAGCCGCTCACGAACCGGGCGGCCAGGTTCTGGACCCGGCACATGTCGATGAAGAGCATGGTGAGGTCGCGGCAGGACCCGGCTTCCGCCCGAAGAGTCTCGACCGGCGGCAGGGGCGGCCCCTCCTCGCGGACCTCCGGCGTGTAGTCGCCGAGGAGGCGGCAGGCGGCGGCGAGGAAGGGCAGGGTCTGCCCGTCGCTCTCGCGGGCGAGCCGCATGGAGAGGGCGGTGACCGGGGCGGCGGGGCGGCGCAGCCGGCGGTAGGGGGCGAGCAGACCCCGGCCGCTCCCGTACACGGCGGGCAGGCGGAGGACGCCGGGCTCAGTCACCACGAACTCGAACGGGTTGACCTCGGAGGTCAGGGCCTCGAAGGAAGAGACCAGGGTGAGCACGTCGGTGGGCTCCTTGAACCAGAGGTGGGTTTCCACGAACCCGGTCAGCCCGGGGCCGTCGGCACGGCCCGCCGGGACCGGGAAGACGTCGAGCTGGTAGCGCTCCACCTTCTGGAACCCGTCGTGCCGGGGATGCAGGCGCACGCAGTGGGGGCTGAGGGTGACCGGTCGGCTGTACCGGTAGGTGGTGGCGTGGCGGACGCGGAAGCGCATGGGCGCCTACTGGCCGGAGGGCCCGTCCGGCCCGCCGGCGGCGGGCTGGATGGCGAAGTAGGTGTCGAAGATGGCCGAGCCCACCGCGTTGAGGTCGGCCTGCAGGGAATCCAGAAACTCGTGCATCCCCGACAGCAGCACCTCGCCCACGGTGGTGTAGGTGAAGCGCGACTGGAGAAGCCCGGCCAGCCGCTCGGCCGGATTCGAGTACCCGCTGAGGGCGGTGTTGGAGATGCGGTGCAGCAGCTCGACGACCTGGGTCAGACAGAACCGCACCGAACGCGGGAACATGGGGTCGAACAGGAGATACTCGACCACCCGCTCGGGCTCGATGCGCCCCTTCGACTTGCGGTACATCTGGTAGGCGCTGGCCGAGCGCAGCACGGCCGCCCACTGGAGGGTGTCGTAGGGCGACCCCACGTCGCCCGCCGAGGGCAGCAGCATGAAGTATTTCACGTCGAGCAGCCGCGAGGTCTTGTCGGCCCGCTCCAGAAAGCGTCCGAGCTGGAAGAACTGCCAGGCCGTGGTCCGCGACACGGTGTCGCTCATGTAGCCGGAGATCAGGTGGCAGGCCTCGCGGATACGGCTCATGAAGGCCGGGGTGTCCTCCATGGGCGGCATCTGTCCCTGCCGCCGCGACAGGGTCCAGTAGAGGCGGTTGATCTCCTCCCAGACCTCCAGGATCAGCACCTCGCGCACGGAGCGGGCGTTCTCGCGGAGGGCCCGCACACAGGAGAGGATGGAGTTGGGGTAGGCCTCGTCGAGGGTGAGGAACCGCAGGACGTTCTCCCGGATGGGCCCGTCGTAATGGGCGTGGAACCAGGCCAGGTCGCCCATCACCGCGACCAGGGGCTCCCATTGCTCGGGGGCGGCGTCGGGCAGGTCGATGGCCAGATGGTGGTTCACCTCGGCGAACCGGGCGGTGTTGTCGGCCCGCTCCAGGTAGCGTCCCACCCAGAACACGGAGTCGGCCACGCGCGAGAGCATCATGGCCCGGCCTCCTCGGCGCCCACCACCCAGGTGTCCTTGCCCCCGCCCCCCTGGGAGGAGTTCACCACCAGCGACCCTTTGCGCAAGGCGACCCGGGTGAGGCCGCCGGGCAGCACCCAGGTGTCCCGGCCGGTCAGGATGAACGGGCGCAGGTCCACGTGCCGCCCCTCCAGTCCGGTTTCGGTGAGCACCGGGCAGCGGGAGAGCGGGATCACCGGCTGGGCGATGTATTGCCGGGGATGCTCGCGGATGCGGCGGCGGAAGTCGTCGCGCTCCCCGGCCGTGGCGGCGGGGCCAATCAGCATACCGTAGCCCCCGGACTCGTTGGCCGACTTCACCACCAGCTCCCCGATGCGGTCGAGGACCTCCTCGCGCTCCTCGTCCACCCAGCACAGGTAGGTGGGCACGTTGGGGATTCCCGGCTCCTCCCGGAGGTAGAAGCGGATCATGTCCGGCACAAACCGGTACACCACCTTGTCGTCGGCCACCCCGGTGCCGGGGGCGTTGACCAAGGTCACATGGCCCTTCCGATACACATCCATGAGCCCCGGCACCCCCAGCATGGAGTCAGGGCGGAACACCTGGGGGTCGAGGAAGTCGTCGTCGATCCGGCGGTAGATCACATCCACCCGGCGCAGACCGGCCGTGGTCCGCATATAGACGAACCCGTCGCGCACCACCAGATCCTGGCCCTCCACGATCTGGATGCCCATCTGTCCGGCCAGGAACGTGTGCTCGAAGTACGCCGAGTTGTAGGAGCCCGGCGAGAGCAGCACCAGGGAGGGATCGGCCACCCCCGACGGCGCCACCTGCTGGAGCACGTCCAGCAGCCGCCCCGCATAGTCGTCCACCGGGGCCACCTCGAGCCGGGCGAACAGGTAGGGGAACGTGCGCTTCATCACCCGCCGGTTCTCCAGCACGTACGACACCCCCGACGGGCAGCGCAGGTTGTCCTCCAGCACCAGAAACTGTCCGTCGCCGCCCCGGACCAGATCGGTGCCCACGATATGGCACCACACCCCTTCCGGCGGCGTCAGGCCTCGACACTCTGGCCGGTAATGGGCGGCGCTCTCGATGATCTCCCGGGGGATCACGCCCTCGGCCAGAATCCGCTGCTCCCCGTAGATGTCGGACAGGAAGAGGTTCAGCGCCTTTACCCGCTGCTTCAGGCCGGCCTCGACCCGGAGCCATTCCGAGCGGCGCACCAGCCGGGGCACCAGATCGAACGGCATGATCTTCTCGCGGCCGGCTCCCTGGCCATAGACGAGGAAGGTGACGCCCAGATCATTGAGCAGCCGCTCCGCCGCCTGCTGCTTAAGCTCGAGCTCGTCCTCGGTGAACTCCCCCAGCCGCTCCAGCACCCGCCGGGCGAACGGCCACGGCGTGCCGTCCGGCGCGAAAAACTCGTCCGCGAACCCGTCGGTCTGGTATGTCGCCTGGACCATGCCGATAGGATAGCATGGAGTGGGCCAATGGTGGAGGCAATTCCACAAGGTGCTTGCAGAAAAAGGCTTACAAACATGCTTGCGGCGTGGCAACGCCTCGCGCATCGACAACAACGTAGAATGGAGGCAATTCTTCTACAAAGCTGTGCTGCCGAGGCCGTGGTCCGTGCCTTCACACGTGCCCATGGGCGTTTCGACCGAGATTCGGCGGCTGACAATGCCCAGGGACACCACTGCACGCGATTCCTCACAAACCACTGCTTGCCAACAGGATGTCCCCGACGTGGCACGACGCTTCCAGCCCGTGCCCGAGCGAGACCGGATCCCGGATCGACCATGGTCGGCGCAGACACTGTTCATGGACCGGCCGGGATCAAGCCTTGCATGACTCCGGGCTGGAAGCCCGGGCCACGGGGGCGGCGGATCTTCCCCATGGACTCCGGTGGCACGCGACTGTACTTGAAATCTTAAAGCAGCATGTTACATTATCGATGTGAAATACCATCCACGCCATTTGGAAGCACGGCTTCTGCGCTATGCGGACGCCTTTCCCTGTGTCGTCCTCACGGGTCCGCGCCAGGTGGGCAAGAGCACCATGCTTCGGCAGTGCCTTGGGAAGCGCATGCGCAGCTTCACCTTCGATCCTGTGCAGGATCTCCACGGGGAGAAGGCGGACCCGGATCTCTTTCTGAAGAACCACCCTCCCCCGCTGATCCTCGACGAGATCCAGTACGCTCCTGATCTGGTGGCCGCGGTGAAGCGGCATGTGGACGCGGACCGAGCTCCGGGGCAGTTCGTCCTCACCGGCTCCCACCAGTGGCAGGTGATCCGGAGGCTGTCCGAATCCCTGGCCGGACGGGCGGCTATCCTTGAACTTGGCGGGTTCACCCTGGCCGAGCGAATGATGGCGCCGGACCTGGCCTGGCTTCCCCGCTGGCTCGAAACGGCGGTTCGCTCCGCCGACGAGGCCGCGGACCTTCTGGACTCCGGGGCGCCCCAGGCTTATTCCCCGGCGGAGTGCATCTGGCGCGGTTCGTTCCCGGAACCGGCCGGGATTTCCCTCGACGTCGTCCCCGGATGGATGCGGGGCTACGTCACCACCTATGTCCAGCGGGACGTCCGCCTCCAGCAGGAGATCCGCGACGAGGATCAGTTCGGCCGCTTCCTGGCCCTATGCGCCGCCCTGACCGCGCAGGAGGTGAATCAGAGCCAGCTCGGACGGGACATGGGCGCGACCGCCCCGACCGCCCGCCGGTGGCTCGACGTGCTCAAGGCTGGCGGCCAATGGATCGAGATTCCTGCCTACTCACGGAACCTCACTCAGCGGGTCAGCCGGGCCCCCAAGGGGCACTTCGCCGACACCGGCCTGGCCTGCCACCTCCAGCGCCTCCCCTCCCCGGAAGCGGTCTCCGGCTCTCCCGGCTTCGGGGCCTTGTTCGAGTCCTTTGCCGTCACCGATCTGCTCCATCAGTGCGCCCTCCTGGACACGGAGCCCGGCGCCCACCATTTCCGCAAGCACAGCGGGGCCGAGGTCGATCTGGTCCTGGAATACGGAGGTCGGCTGTTCCCGATCGAGATCAAGGCCTCGGCCCGGGCGCGGCCTTCCGACGCGGCGGGGATCCGGGCGTTCCAGGAGGCGCTGGGCCCCCGGAGCGGTGACGGCCTGGTCGTCCATGCCGGTGACACCTGCCACCGTCTCGGCGCCCGGATCCAGGCCGTGCCTCTGGGATGGCGCCTGCCCGGTGGCGCGGGGCGCGCCCAGCCCGAAATCGACACCCGGATGCGCCCGACGTAACCTGTCCCCATGAGAACGCACGAGTGGATCGACCAGCGCAGCCTGGCCATGGACCGGCTGGTGGCGAACCGCCTCCGGCGGCGGCCTGACCTGGTGAACCGCGCCCGAACCGTGCTGGACCGGTGGACCGCCCGTACGGACCGGCCCCTGGCCGTGTGGGACGAATGGCGGACCATCCTCGACACCTACTCGCTGGACCGGCTCCTGGATCTGCTCGAATCCGACTCCGAGGAAGCCCGGCGCCTCCGCCAGTCCAGCCCTTTCTGCGGAATCCTCACCCCCGAGGAGCGCCTTCGTGTGCTGAAGGACTATGAAACGCGCCGAGCTTGAGCACATTATCCGGGCGGCCTGCGCCGTGGCCAACGTGCGCGATCTCGTGGTCATCGGAAGCCAGGCCGTGCTCGGCCCGCACCCCGGCGCTCCGCCGGAGCTGACCGTGTCCATGGAAGCCGACGTATTCCCCCGCGACCAGCCCGACCTGGCCCTGCAGATCGACGGGGCGATCGGGGAGCGGTCCCTGTTCCACGAGACCTTCGGCTACTTTGCGCACGGCGTGGACGAGGCGACCGCCGTGCTTCCGGATGGCTGGCGTGACCGGCTGGTCCCGATCCGCAACGAGAACACGGGCGGCGCCGTGGGCTGGTGTCTGGATGTCCACGATCTGGGCGTGGCCAAGCTCGTGGCCGGACGTGAAAAGGACATTGCCTTTGTGAAGGCCCTGCTCCGGCATGCGTTGGCCGAGCCCGAGACCCTGCGAACCCGCGCCCGGGCCCTGCCCCAGCCCTGGCCCGACACCGTGCGGAGCCGCCTTGAGAGGAGCCTTCGCCACACCGGCTAGGTGGTAGGGCACCCCGCCTTTGTGCCGACGAGCATCTCATAC
>PXDE01000571.1 GCA_003566475.1 PVC group bacterium
GGCCACGGGGCGCCGCCTGCCGACGGCTTCACTTCGTCAATCGTACCTCGTCAATCGTCAATCTTCGGTTTTCCCGCATCGCGGATCGCGCATCTCGTATCGCGTATCCCGGATCACGCCTACCGTCTCAACCCTCATCCGGCTGAGCCCAACGGCTAAGCGGCGGGGATTGACCACTGACCACTACCCCCCCCTACGCCTCCTCGGCCAGGACCGCGAAGCCGATGTCGGGGATGGTCAGGTGGAGCTGATGGCCGCCGTCCTCGGCGGGCGTGGGCGTGGCCTCTTCGCCCGTCCGCAGGTCGCGTAGCGGACCGCCTTGGAGACCTCCGGGGGCGAAGCCCAGCCACACCTCGCGGATGCGGGGCGAGGCGAACACGAAGGTCAGGCGCCGCCCCTGCGCGGTTCCGGTGCGCAGGTGGACGAAGGCGTCGGACTCCGGGGCCGGGCTCAGCACCTGCACGCCCGGGATCACCCCGGCCCGTTCCGCCGTCCAGCCCACGAACGCCTCGAACCCGGTGTCGCCTCCGGACGCGTCGGTGTAGGCGTCGGAGGCGTAGCCACCGAGGGCGATGACGCGTCCTTCGCCGACAGGAACCTCCGCGAGCAGGCTTCCGTCGGGATGATCGGCCAGGCTGGTCGCGCCCTCGGGCAGCCGCAGCGGGGTCAGCCATTGGGCGAACAGGACATGGGCGTCCGTCCCCTCGAGGCGGGGACGGATGGCCGCAGGATCCAGGGCCCGGCGGCCCACCTCGGTCAGCCCGCACAGGCGATTCAGGAACCGGTCCTCGGGGTACCGGTACAGGCCCTCGGGGCCGAACGCGCCGCACTCGCTCTCGGTGACCAGGGTTCCGCCCTGGTGAATCCAGTCCGCCAGCGGCGCCTCCAGGTCGTGGGGGAGGGCGGTGCCGCGGGGCAGGAAGAGCAAGTCGAGGCCGATCAGCGTGTCTGGGGTGACTCGCGAATCCTCCAGCACCCGGTAGGGCAGGGCGCGGCGGGTGAGAGCCCGGCAGATGCCATGCAGGCCCTTGTAGGCGCGGCGGGCGTGGCCCTCCTGGGCCCAGTGCAGGTAGTAGCTCTGGGGGGAGAAGAGCACGCCGATCTGCACGGGGTCGGGCCGATAGCCGGCCAGCAGCGGCCCGTGCCGGCGCAGGGCCTCGCCGGTGACCGCCAGCTCCCGCACCCGCTCCTCGGCCAGGCCGTCGCGGCCGATGATCCCGAACCCGCCCGACTCGCGGCCGAACACCTCGTCGCGCCAGCACCAGAACAGGATGGTGTCGGCCCCGCAGGCGAAGCCGTTCCAGACCCAGCGCTGCTGATCCCGCGCGGGCACCGGCTGACGCACCTCGAAGCCCGTGGAGGCCCGGCCACCCTGCAGTTCAGACAGCCAGACCCGCTTGGCGCCCGCCGCCGACTTCACAAACTCGATCCGCACCGCGAAGTCGGCGTCGTCCATCCCCATCCACTTGGGGAAACTCGAGCAGCCCACGCCGTCGAGCTGTTCGGCGAAGGCCCAGTCGTTGCCGCGGTCGAGCGGGGTGAGCTTGCTTTCGTAGCCCCCGGCGTATCCGGGCGACGGGTCGCCGCCGTGGACGGTGACCGGACGGTCCGGGTCGGCGGCCTTGATCACGTCGTAGCGCCTGCGGGCGTGGACGTTGGCGCGGCCGGTGAGGAAATGCTGCCAGGCCATGGCCTCGGTGAAGGGGAGGCCGGGGCGGCGGCCGGGCCATACGTCGGCCCAGTCGGGGTACCGCCGCTTCCAGGCCTCGTTCAACGCCTCCAGCGATCCGTACCGCTCCTTCAGCCAGTGACGGAACGCCTCCACGGTATGGTCGCAGTAGCAGCAGCGGCCCTCCGCCTCGGAGTTCCAGCGCAGCTCGTTCCAGGCATCCCAGCCGACCAGGTTCGGGGCGGCGGCGTAGCGGCGGGCCACGGTGTCGAGGAACCCGGACATGCGCCGCCAGACCCCGGGATGGTCGGTGCATCCGCCGGGGGTGCAGCCGAAATGGGTCTCGCCCCGGTTCACGCTGATCACCCGGTGGCCCTGGTGGTCCACCAGATCGCACCCCGGCTCCTCGCGCAGAATCCAGTAGGGCTGGATCTCGGCGATGGTGGAGAGCACCACGTTCAGCCCGGCCTGGCCCGCAAGCTCGACCAGCCGGTCGTAGTCGTCGAACCGGAAGTCCCCGGGGGCGGGCTCGACCCAGCCCCAGACCACCCAGAGCTGCACCGTGTCGAGCCCGGCCTCCCGCATCTGGCGGAGATCATCCTCCCAGAATCGGGACTCGGGAAAGGGGGCGCGGTAGTATTGAGTGCCGAGGTGGACGGTGGTGGGAGGGAGCATGAGGGGGGATTGGGGATTGGGGATTGGGGATTGAGGATTGGGGATTGGGGATTGGGGAGGACCGTAGAATATCGAGCATTGGATGTCGAACATCAGCGGGCTGCAATAGCGACGTTCCTGGGTGTGGTCCGCCCACGCCAAGATTGCCCGCCGCGGGGTGTCGTGGCAGGTTGGGGGGAGGACGGGACAGCGCGGAGGCGATGTTCCGGGGCGCGGATCAACGATGGAGGATGGACATGCGTGGACGGAACTGGGCGTGCGGCGTGGTGCTGGGACTGGCCGGACTGGCGGCCGGATGCGGCGGGGGAGGGGGGGCTCTGGTGATTCGGACGGCGGACGTCCAGCCCGCTTCCTACCCGACCGTGGTCGGCCTGCGGGAGATGGACCGGATCGTCCAGGAGCGGAGCGAAGGGACCATGCGCCTGCATATCCACGCCGGGGCCACCCTCGGCCGGGGCGAGGTCGACACCCTGAGCCAGACCCGCGATGGCGATATCCACATCAACCGGGTCTCCGCCGCCCCCTTGCAGCAATGGGCGCCCCGGATGGGGGTGCTGGCCATGCCCTACCTGTTCCGCGACGAGGATCACATGTGGGCGGTGCTCAACGGGCCCATCGGCGACGAGCTGCTGGCCTCGCTGGACGGGACCGGCCTGGTGGGGCTGGGCTGGCAGGGGGCGGGGGCCCGCTCGTTCTATGCCACCCGCCCCCTGCGGTCGGCCGAGGATCTCCGGGGGCTCCAGATCCGGGTCCAGGCCAACGAGGTGATGACGGCCATGGTCGAGGCGCTGGGCGGATCGGCCCGCGTGGTCGACTACGACGAAGTGTACAGCGCCCTCCGCAACAACGTGATCCAGGCGGCCGAGAACAATCCGCCGTCCTACCACACCAGCGGCCACTACCAGGCCGCCCGCCATGTCCTCCTGGACGAGCATAGCCGCATCCCCGAGGTCATCGTGGCCAGCCAGCGCTGGTGGGACCGGCTTACGCCGGACCAGCAGGCGATCCTCCGCGCGGCGGCCCGGGGGCAGCAGGCGGTTCAGCGGCGAAGCTGGACGGAGATGGAGACGGAAGCCCTGGCGGCGGTGGAGGCGGCGGGAGTCACCGTGGTCGAGCCCGACGAGGCGGCTCGCCAGGCCTTCCGCGAGGCCATGGGCCCCCTCTATGACCGCTATCGGGCGGAGTTCGGCGATCTGGTGGACCGGATTCAGGCGGTGCCGTGATCCGAAGCCGCCGATGGCGGGCCCGGCTTGACCGCGCCCTCGGCCTGGCCTGCCGCGCCGCCATCGGGCTGGCGGCGGCCCTGCTCGCCTCGCTGGTGGCGGTCACCTTCGCCCAGGTGGTGCTGGGCTGGCTGGGGCGCTCCACCCCGCTGTGGATCTCCCAGTGGTCGCGGGCGGCCTTCACCGGGCTGGTCTTCCTGAGCATCGGCCCGGGGCTGCGGGAGAACGCGCACCTGGCCATCGAGGCGGTGGTGGCCCGCCTGCCGGAGCGATGGCAGCGCGGGTTCGACCGGCTGGTCTCGGCGCTCCTCCTGGCCGTCCTCGTCCGCATCACCCTCTCGGGGGTCCGGATCGTGGGGGACGACTGGACGGTCCGGCTGCCCCAGACCCGCTGGCCCCAGTCGGTCTATTCCGCCCTTATCCCCATCGGGGCCGGCCTGGCCGCGCTGGTGGCCCTGGAGCGCCTCCTGGTCGGGCGGCGCCCGACCGCTGCCCCCACCGGCGTCGGCGAGGTCGCCTGATGGACCATCCGGACTTCGCCATCGTCCTCCTGTTCGGATCGTTCCTGCTGCTGATCCTGCTCCGGACGCCGGTAGCCTTCGCCCTGGCCATCTCGGCCATGGCCACCGCCCTCTACACCGGAACCTCGCCGGAGGGGGTCGTGCGCAAGCTCGCCCAGGAACTGGGAAGCTGGAGCCTGCTCGCCATCCCCTTCTTCATTCTGGCCGGCGAGATCATGTCGGCGGGGTCCATCAGCCGCCGCCTGATCGACCTCGCCACGGCGGTGGTGGGGCGGGTGCGGGGCGGCCTGGCCGCCGTGAACATCCTCGCCTCCATGTTCTTCGGAGGGATCTCCGGATCCTCGGTGGCCGACACCTCGAGCATCGGCGCCATCCTGATCCCCTCCATGAAGCGGCGCGGCTACGACGCCGAGTACGCGGTGGCGGTCACCGTGAGCTCCTCCACCCAGGGGATCATCATCCCGCCCAGCCACAACGCCATCATCTTCGGCTTCGCCTTCGGCTACATGTACATCGAGGAGCTGTTCGTGGCCGGGATCCTGCCCGGCATCCTGGTCGGGGTGGCCCTGATGGCGGTGGCCCAGGTGCTGGCCGTCCGGCGCGGCTATCCCCGCGAGCCCGCCGTGTCCCCGGTCCAGTTCGCCCGCATCTTCGTGGGCGCGGTCCCGGCGCTGCTGACGGCCGTCATCATCGTGGGCGGCATCCTCACCGGATGGTTCACCGCCGTGGAGTCGGCCGTGGTGGCGGCGGTCTATGCCCTGCTGCTGAGCACCCTGGGCTACCGCGATCTGCCCTGGCGGAAGGTGCCCCCCCTGCTGGTGCGGTCGGTGCGGACCATCGGCATGGTCATGTTCCTCATCGCCTCGGCCGGGGCCTTCGCCTGGATGATGACCCGCCTCGGCGTGCCGGACCGGCTGACCCGGGCCCTGCTCGGGGTGACCACCCAGCCCGTGCTCATGCTGCTGATCATCCTCGGCCTGCTGCTGTTGCTCGGGTGCCTGATGGACATGGCCCCGCTCATCCTCATCACCGCCCCCATCCTGCGGCCGTCCGTGGTCGAGGTGATCGGCATGCACCCGGCCCACTTCGGCATCGTGATGCTGCTGGCCCTGGGGGTGGGGCTGATCACCCCGCCGGTAGGCAGCACCCTGTTCGTGGGCTGCACCATCGGCGGCACCACCATCGAGCGCACCACCCGCGTCCTCTGGCCCTTCTACCTGGCCATGCTGGCCACCCTGCTCCTCATCGCCTTCGTCCCCCCGCTCGCCCTGTGGCTCCCCAGCCTGCTCGCCGGCCCCGCCGCAGCGGGGCCGTGACCTCCATGGGCGTACCCCCCCCCACATCCGAGCGGCAGGGTCGGGTGGCCAGTAGCCCGAGATGTCCTCTGGCTCCACGTAGCCGAACGCGCCACCTGTCGCGGCGTAGCCCGTAGGGCGAAGGCGGAAGCGTTCAGCCGACTGCGGGAAGGCGGTGGGCCGGTGCGAAGCTCCGCCGCGGGCGCGTTCTCGTCGTCATTCACTTTGTCGGCCAAAGCCTGGGCGGCTTCGGCTACAGGACATTGAGGAAGGCCGAGCCGACATCCCACATCCCACAACCCACATCCCACAACTTGTCCGACGTAGCGCCTTGGCGAAGTCGGATCGCGCCCGCCGTCTCACCCCCTATCCGGCTGAACCAAGGGATTCAGCGGCGGGGACTGCCGACCGACTCCTGCCCCCCCTCTGCCAGCATATCCGGCGTCAGCAGCGGCACCGGGACGCCCAGGGCGTCGGCCACGGCGCGGAACAGCTCGGCCTGCTCGGGGGTGATGACCTGATCGGCCCCGGCCGCCGTGGCCAGCGCCCCCAGGAGCTGGCGCTTGAGCTTGGCGCTGGCCGTCTCCAGCTCGGTCAGGGCCTCGTGCACCGCCTCGAGTCCGCACTCGGCCCGGGGCAGGAACCGCACCTTCTGCACGTGGTCGCCCAGCACCCGGAGGGCGGCCTGGAACGAGGCTTCGGCCTGGGCGTCGTCGGCCCCGTACCAGGCGAGGGCGGAGAGCACCACCGAAGCCTGCCGGGCCAGGCCGGGCCAGCCGAAGATATGGGCGGGGCGACGCGGCCGCGACTCGCGGGCGAGGATGAGCTGACGCTGGACCATGCGCATCAGCACGTACTCGAGCAGGTCCACGTCCTGGTCCAGATGCACCGCGCGGTCGAGATCGGTCAGAAACCGGTCCTGGGCCTCGCGGGGCAGGCGGCGCAGGGCGGGGAGGCAGAGGTCGGCCAGGGGCAGGTGGAGGTCGCGGTCGAGATCCGCCATCTCGGTGCGGAGCGCGACGAACCGGTCGCGGGATTCCGGCGGCAGGCGGAGGGCGCCGGCGAGGCCCGCCGCGTCCATGCCCTCGCCGCCCGAGGTCAGGGCCAGCACCACCAGCGGGGCCGCCTCGGGGTCGTGGGCGGCGTCCTTGAGGGGGGCCGGCATCCGGTCGAGCACGCGCCGGGCCGCCTCCAGGTTGCGGGCGTCGGGATTTCCGATGGCGGCCACGAAGGCGAGCATCACCGGCGACATGGCCCCACCGCCCGCTCCGGGCAGGCCGGGGATGCCGGGGCCGGCCGAGGGCAGCCCGGGCAGGCGGCCCCCCATGCCGGGGACGGGGAAGGGCAGGGGCGGCGGGGCGCCGGGGGCTGTCGTGCGGGGAACCGGAGGAGGCTTCGCGGGCGCCTCGGGCTGCTTGTACAGGCCGGGCTGGCTCATGTCCGGCAGCGTGCCGTCCCAGGCCGGCTCCAGGCGGAGAATGCGGTCGCGCAGGGGAGGGTGGGTGGAGAACATGGCACCGAGACGGGAGGCGCCCTCGGTGAAGAACATATGCTCCGCCTCCTCGGCATGGGCGTTCTGAATCTGCTGGGCGGTCCGCATCCGGCCCCCGAGGGTGGAGCCGCCGATCTTCTTGAGCGCCCCGGCCAGGCCGGTCGGATTGCGGGTGAACTGCGCGGCCGCCGCGTCGGCCAGGTACTCGCGCTGGCGCGACACCGACTGCTTGATGAACCGGGCAAAGAACAGGCCAATGCTGCCGATGGCCCAGAGGCCCGCGCCCGCCGCCACCATGGCCATCACCGCGCCTCCCTCGCCCTTGCCGCCCCGGCTGCTCCGGCTCCTCCGCCGGCCGCTGCCGCTGTAGAACGAGGCCCGGAGCAGGATCCGGCCCAGCAGGCTGATCATGAGGATGCCGTACAGCACCCCCACCATGCGCAGGTTGAGCCGCACATCGCGGTTGATGATGTGGCTGAACTCGTGGGCGACCACCCCCTGAAGCTCGTCGCGGTCGAGCAGGTTCAGGGCGCCCTGGGTCACCGCCACCACCGCGTCCTCGGGGCCATGGCCGGCCGCGAAGGCGTTGATGCCCGTCTCCCCGCGCATCACCCAGATGCCCGGCACGGGAACCCCGGCCGCGATGGCCATCTCCTCGACCACGTTGCGGAGCCGAAGGTCGGCCTCGTTCTGCGGGCGGTCGCCGAGGGGCTCCGCGCCCATCATGCGGGCCACCGCCTCGCCGGAGGTGATGGAGGCCATGCGGTAGAGGCTGCCGCCGCCGATGAGGACCAGCACTCCGCCCAGGCAGAAGATCAGCAGCTCGACATCCCCGATCTCCACGTCCTCGGCCCCGATCTCGAGCATCACCTTGACCAGCAGGAAGACGGCGAGGCCGATCAGCGCCACGGCTCCGACGTACAGGCCCACCAGCAGGGCGGAGTTGCGGCGGGCCTGATCCTGGCGGCCGAAGAAATCCACGGGGATCAGCCTCCGGCGCCCAGGGAGACCTTCACCGCCTCGCGGGCGGGGGGCTCGGCCTCGAAGAAGGCCCCGGCCTGGAACCCGAACGGCCCCGCCACCAGGTTGGCCGGGAACGACTGCACCGCCGTGTTCATCCGCATCACCGCGTCGTTGTAGGCCTGGCGGGCGAAGGCGATCCGGTTCTCGGCCGAGGCCAGCTCCTCCATGAGCTGACGTACGGTGGTGTCGCCCTTCAGCTCCGGGTAGTTCTCGCTCACCGCGTAGAGCTGGGTGAGGCCGCGGTTCAGCCGGTCCTCGGCCTCGGAGACCTGGCGGACGGTGTCGGCCGAGGCGGGCTTGCCCTGGGCGGCCGACGCGGCCTCGCGGGCCTCGCCGCGCAGCCGGGCCACCGATTCGAGCACGTTCCGCTCATGGGCCAGGTACCCCTTCACGGCCTCGACCAGATTGGGGATCAGGTCGTGCCGCCGGAGGAGCTGCACGTCGATCTGGGAGAAGGCGTTCTGGAGCCTATTGCGCAGCGCGACCAGCCGGTTGAACACCGCGATCAGCCAGCCGACGAGCAGGACCAGAGGAAGGAGAAGCCACCATGCGTTCATGCGCCAAGCCTGCCATAGGTGGAGGCGTTGGACAATGGGGGAGTGGAAGGGGGGGGGCGGCTAGACGTGGTCAGTGGTCAGTCGAGGCCGCTGGACCGTTGGGCCAGCCGGATATGGGTGAGACACGGGACGACGCGGGATCCGCGATGCGGGATGCATGCCAGTACCTCGCTGTTCCCGCAGGGCGGGACGAGGCCGCATGGGCCGCGCCTGGCAAGAGGAAGGTCCGA
>PXDE01000392.1 GCA_003566475.1 PVC group bacterium
CCGGGCCACATTGTCCACGTAAGGCAGGCTGCCGTCGCGATTCGAATCCGGTTGAGGAAATGCCTCGAGCCCATCGCCACCACCTTCCAGGCTGCATCTGGCACCTGACGCACCGGTGCCACCGGCGCGAGTTTCTGCTGAAGTTCGCCCGGGATCGGCAGGCATGGATCCGATGGCTCTTTGAGGCCCGCAAGCGGTACGGTCTCACGGTGCTCAACTACATGGTGACCTCCAACCACGTGCACCTGATCGTGGAGGACGGGGAGGATCCATCGGCGGTCGCGCGTTCCATGCAGCTCCTGGCTGGGGCGACGGGTCAGGGATTCAACCGGCGGAAGGGTCGCCGGGGGGCGTTCTGGGAGGATCGCTACCACGCCACTGCGGTGGAGTCCGGGGAGCATCTGGCCCGCTGCATGACCTATGTCGACCTCAACATGTGCCGGAACGGAGTGGTCGGCCATCCCCGGGGATGGCGTTGGTGTGGCTACCACGAAATGCGGAATCCACCTCAGCGCTACCGGGTCATTGACCTTGGCCGCGTGACCCAGCTCCTTGGGGTGGGCGATGCCCGGGCCCTGGCGGAGGCCCGGGAGGCGGCGGTCGAATCCGGGCTGGCGGCCGGGGCGGTTCGCGACCCCGTCTGGACAGAGGCCATTGCGGTGGGAGATCGCCCGTACCTGGAACGGGTCGCCCGGGGTCTCGGGATGGCCGCCCGGTACCGCGAGGTGGAGGAGGGGACACATGGATTCGCACTCCGGGAGGCGCCGGCCGCTTACATGGCCCGTTCCGAGGCCGAAATGCCGGTTCTAAGGGCTGAAAACACCCATTTCTGGAGGATAATGGGTTGAACACAAGTGGTTTGCATTGGTCCGACCCCGTGTCCACAGGAAGGCGAGCTCGTTGAGATGACCGCGTTGCTGCCACCTCTGGAGTCATGGCGAGTCGGAGGAGGCCAGGAGGCCCAGAAGAAGGAAGATTGAGCCGGGTGCGTTTCCAGGCGAGTTCCTTTTGGCATCCACGACCTTGGCGGCCGCGGCTACGGGTGGTGGCTTTGGCTGCGGGCCGGTCCTGCGTAGCTCCGCATGCCTTGCGGAGTTCTCCGGAGATGAGGCGGGGACCAGGGGAAGGGGAAGAAATCCGCTTGAGTACGGACGGAGCCACCTCTACCTTCAAGGTATGGACCACCGTCACCTGGATCCCCATGGATATTCCCTGGCCGCGATCGATGACATCATCGAGCGGGGCGGCCGGTCGGACTGGGCCGAGCTTCGGCGGGCGGCCGAGCGCGACCCCGTCGTTCTGGAGGGGGTCTGGAGGGTATGCCAGGCCAGGACGGCGGAGCCCCACGCCCAGCGCCATCACCTGTGGAGCCACTTTGTCCGCGACCGACGAGCCTGAATGGGAGCGGCTGCTTTCCTCGGCGGCAAGGCTTCAGGAGATCCTTCCCGATGCGGTGCTGGTGGGAGGTACCGCCGCCGCCCTCCATGCCGGCCACCGGTTCTCGCGGGATGCCGACCACGTCCTGACCGACCTGTCCGCCAGGTTTGACCGGATCCTTGCCGAACTGGAATCGGTCGCAGGGTGGCGGACGGCCCGGGTGCGTCGCCCCGTCCTGGTTCTGGGCAGTCTGGACGGCATCGAGACCGGGATCCGGCAGCTCATCCGCGACGAGCCCCTCGACACCGAACGGATCCGGCGGGGCGAGGTCGAGGTCACGGTTCCGACCATGGCGGAGATGCTGCGCATCAAGGCGGTGCTCATCCTGAGGCGCAACGCCACCCGGGACTACCTCGACTTCGCCGCTCTTGCCGAAGCTCTGGGCGAGGAGAACGTTCTTGCCGCCCTGCGTCCGTTCGACGCGCTCTACCCACAGCCCGAGGGCCAGTCCGCCGTTCAGCAGCTTCAGGTGCAGCTTGCCAAGCCCCTGCCCTATGACCTTCAGGACGTTGATCTGAGGGAGTACCGGCACCTCGTGCCGACGTGGCACGATTGGCAGGCCGTGGAATCCGTCTGCGCCCGGATCGCCGTCCGCCTCCTGAGTCTGGACTAGGATCCGACGCGTCTTGCAGTCGAACGCGCGGCCGAAGTCCCGCGGGGCGGGACTTCGGCTACGGGGAGAATCCCGTAGCTGGGCGTGCCAGCGTTCAGCCGAACGTGGGGACGAACATGGCCAGCGCGAAGCTCGGTTGCGAACGCGATTCCGGTCTCGTTTCCTGCGTCGTCTGAATCCTTGGCGGATTCAGCTACGCGCAGGCCGGTGTGGCACGCGTTGCCGCCGTCCAACCTCTGGACGGATCCGTCCAACCCCTGGACGAGGGTTCGGCGAGGGATCCCGCCCGGCCCGGCCCCGGGCTATCACGGTCGGGGTGGGCGTAGCTACGGCGCCCGCTTCGCGACGTAGCCGAACACGCAGGAATGGCCGACTCACGTGGCGGCGACGCCGCCCCGCATCCGCTCGCGTGCGGGGTAAGGCTCGGGGTAGGGTGGGGCCATGGCCAAAGGATTCGCACCCATGGTGGCGGAGGTCGCTACGTCGCTGGACCGCCTGCTTCCCGGCTGGCGGGACCGGCGGCTGATCCTGGGGGTGTCGGGCGGCGCGGACTCGACCGCGATGGCGCATGCGGTCGGTCGGGGCCACTCCGATCCGGGAATGCTGGTGGCCGCGCACCTTCACCATGGTCTCCGGGGAGCGGACGCCGATGCGGACGAGGGGTTCGTCCGCGACCTGGCCGCGTCCCTGGGCATGAGGTTCGAGGGTCAGCGGGCCGATGTCCGGCGCGAGGCGGAGGTGTCGGCGCGCTCTCTGGAGATGGCGGCGCGGCGGGCCCGATACCGGTGGTTCGGCGACCGGCTCCGGGCGGATGGAGCAGAGGCGGTCCTGACCGCGCATACCCAGGACGACCTGGCGGAGACGGTGCTGCTGAACTTGGTCCGCGGCTGTGGCCCCGAAGCCTGGGCCGGCATCCCCGAACGCACCGAGGCGCACGGGTTTCTGGTCTGCCGCCCCCTGCTGCGCCTGTCCGGGGCCGACGTGCGGAACGCGCTTCGGGCCGAGGGGCTGCCGTGGCGGGAGGATCGGACCAACCGGAGTCGGGACCACCTCCGCAACCGGGTCCGGCACGAGGTGCTGCCGCTGCTGGAGGCGGCCATCAACCCGGCCGCCCGCGAGGCGCTGGCCCGGTTCGCGGCCATGGCGGCGGTGGATCAGGCGTACCTGGAGGATCTGGCCCGGAACGCGCTAGACCAGGTCCGGCTGGCGGACGGAGGCCTGGACGCGGCGGCGCTGGCCGGACTCCCCCCGGCGCTGCGGACCCGGGTGGTGGCCCGGTGGCTGCTCGACCAGGGAGTTCCCCGGTCGGCCCTGCGCCACGGGCTGGTCCTGGAGGTGGCGGAGCTGGCGGAGCGGACCGGAGCGGTGGAGGCGGGCGGCGGGGTTCGGGTCGTCCGGCGCAACCTCGCCATCGTCCGCGTCCCTGGTGAAGCCCCGGCACCGGTGGATATCGAGGTGGCCATCCCCGGCGAGACCCCCATCCCCCGGCGGGGCTGGACGCTCACCGTGGGCCCGGCCACGGGGATGCTGCGCCCGCCCCGCACCCGTCCCGGCCATCCTCCGGCGCGGGCGGTGATTCGGCGACCGGGGCCTGAGGACGGGCCGCTGCGGGTCCGGAGCTGGAGGCCCGGGGACCGCATCGAGGTGGCCGGGGTGGGTCGCCGGAAGCTTCAGGACGTGTTCACGGAGGCGAGGCTGTCCCCCGGGGAGAAGGCTGAGCTGGTGGTGATGACAAGCGGATCGCACGTGGTCTGGGTTCCGGGCTACGCCGTGGCCCCGGCCTGGCACGTCCGGGATCAGGTGGGCGATGCGCTTGACGTGGCCCTCCTTGAGGTTGCCGGGCGACGATAGCAGTTCAGCCCGAGTTCGGACTTGTCAGGCGGGGCTGGGGCGTCCACCCTGACCCCGTCATGAGCACCCGGATCGAACTGGATCTCGAAGGCGACTGGGCGGAGATCACGCTGGTGCCGCCGTCGGGGTCGAAGCCGACCCTCGACCATGCGGTGCTCGACGAGATCGACCACGCCCTCGACGATGTCCTAGCCAGCCGGGCCCGGCTGCTGCTTCTGCGCAGCGCCACCCCCAAGCATTTCTGCCTGGGGGCCAGCGTGGGCGCCCTGTCCGTCCTGGCCCCGGACACCGTGCCCGCCTGGATCGAGCACGGCCACCGGGTGCTGAACCGGCTGGAGGCCATCGATCTCCTGACCCTCGCCCTGGTGGAGGGCTACTGCCTGGACGGCGGCCTCGAGATCGCCATGGCCTGCGACGTGATCCTGGCCACCCCCGACGCCCGGTTCGGGCTCACCCGGACCCGTCTCGGCGTGGCCACCTACTGGGGCGGGGCGGCCCGGCTGGCCCGGCGGGTCGGCGATTCCATGGCCAAGGTGATCGCCATGGGCGGACGGGTGGTGGACGGGGGCGAGGCCCACCGCCTCGGTCTGGCCACCGTGCTCGACTCGCTGGAGGGGCTCCAGGAATGGGTCGAGCACCTGGGCGAGGATCTGGGGGCCTCGTCCGAGTTCGCGGGGGCGGAGGCCAAGCGGCTGATCGCCATGGGGAGCGCCCCGTCGTCGCCGGAGTACATGCGGGCCGAGCGTGGCGCGGCGGTGCGCTGCCTGGGCCGACGCGACACCCGCCGCCGCATCCAGGACCTGCTCGACCAGCAGCCGGTGCGGCTGTCGCCCACCGGCATGCCGCGCGAGGATGGATCGGGGTCCGCGGAGCCTGCCCCCGCCGAGCCCAAACCGGACCCGGCCCCCGGCCTGGACGTCCCGGTGCGTAAGCTGAAGTTCTAGCCGGCCTTCGGCCTCGGGCCCGGAGCGAGGTCGAAGTCCACCCAGCCCCGGGCCTCGTCGATCCGGGCCAGATTCACCCGCACGGGCTGCCCGATCCGGAACCGCGGGCCGGGGTGCCGGTGGTGCCGCTGTCGCCGCCGCTTCCGGGGGGAGGTCGGAGCGGCGGCGGCCGAGGCGAAGGGAATGAGGCCCCGCAGCAGGGAATCGGTGAGTTCCACCAGCGCCCCCCGGGGCACCAGGTCGGTCACCACCCCCTCGTACGGGCCGACCTCGCCCCGCTTCATGCGCTCCCGGAAGTAGTGGAGCCGGTACAGATCCACGCTTTCGGCCTCGGCATCGGCGGCGATGCGCTCCCGGACGGAGGCGTGCAGGGCCACCGGGGCCAGCTCGCGGCCCGAAAAGGGAGGAGACGCCCCCGTCTGGACGGCCCGCAGGATGCGGTGGACCACCAGGTCCGGATAGCGGCGGATGGGGGAGGTGAAATGGGTGTAGGCCTCGAAGGCCAGCCCGAAATGCTCCTCGCACCGGGCCGCGTAGTAGGCCCGGTTGAGGTTGCGGAGCAGGGCCAGATTCACCACATGCTCGGCCGGGGTGCCCCGGGCCTTGGCGGCGACCCGGTTCATGCCCGCCCGGTCCGATGGCCGCTCGCCGTAGCCGAGGTCCGCCAACTGCTCCTGCATGCGGGCCCACTGCCCCTCGTCGGGTTCTGGGTGGACCCGATACAGCGACGGGACGCCCTTCGCCCGCAGAAACCGGGCCACCGCCTGGTTGGCCGCGAGCATGAACTCCTCGATCAGGTGATAGGCCTCCTCGGCATGGCGCCGGTGCAGGCCGACCACCTCGCCCCGGTCATCGAGCTCGATCTTGAGCTCGGGCATGTTGAAGTCGATGGACCCCGCCCGCATCCGGCGCCGACGCAGGGCGGCGGCCAAGGGACGCATGGCCAGGATGGCGTCCCGCACCGGTCCCTCCGGCGGACCGCCCGGGGTTCCGTCCATCACCGCCTGCACCTCCTCGTAGGCGAGCTTCTCGGTCACCCGCACCACCGAGGGCGTCATGTCGGCCTTCCGGACCTCCCCGTCCGGGGTCAGCGTGATCAGCGCCGAGTAGGCCAGATGATCTTCGCCGGGCACCAGGCTGCACACGTCGCGGGTGAGTTCGGAGGGCAGCATATAGACGGCGCGGTCCACCAGGTAGGTGGTGGTGCCGCGGGCCCGGGCCTCGCGGTCGAGCGGGGCGCCGGGGCGGACATAGTGGCTGACATCCGCGATGTGGATCCCGAGCCGCAGGTTCCCGTCCGGGAGGGGCTCCAGGGAAACCGCGTCGTCGTGGTCGCGGGCGTCGGCGGGGTCGATGGTGAGGGTGAGCAACTCGCGGAAGTCCTCCCGCGGCCCGGGGTCGTTCCGCAGCGCGGCGGCGGCATGGGCGGCCTCGGCCAGGTCCGGCGAGAATCCGGACTCGAGATCGTGCCGCCGGAGCAGGGCCTGCTGGGAGGCGGCTGGGCTCGCGCCTTCGGGGAGCGCCTCGACCAGCGTCGCCGCCAGCATGCCTCCGTCGCCGGGATCGGGCTCCAGCCGCGCCGCGTAGCGTTCCCCGGGGCGCGGGTCGAGCCCGTCCGGCCAGCCGAGGATCCGCACCTCGAGGTTCAGCCGGTGGTCCTCGGGGGTCAGGTACCAGGCGCGGGCCGCCCGGTGCAGGTAGCCGACCAGATGCCGCCGGGTGCGCTCCAGCACCCGGACCACGCGCCCGGACGGCTCCTCGGCCCCGGAAGGACGCGGGCGGCCGCGGCCCCGGCCATGGTGCCGCGTCCGGGGAGGGCGGGGCGGGCGCAGGACCACCTCGACCCGATCCCCGTCCAGGGCGTCGAGCAGGCCGGACCGGGGGATGGCCACCTCCATGCCGGGACGGTCGTCGAGGGTCACCACCCCCTGGCCGCGGCCCACGATCCGCAGCCAGCCCTTGACCCGGGCGGGGTCGGCCCTGGGCGCCTGCCAGCGGTTGCGGTGCCCGCACACCAGCTTGCCCTGGCGCTCCAGGCTGCGCAGGGCGTGGCGCAGCTCCCGGCGGGCCTCCGAGGTGTCCAGGCCAAAGGCGCGGGCAAGCTCGACATGGCGGAGGGCGGCCCGGGGATGGGCCCCGAAGTGATCGAGAATCCTGCTTTCCATCGCGGTCATTCCCGCGCACTATCCGGGCAGACCCGTCCCGAGGCCACCCCTTTCTTGACCGGAGCCGCATGAACGTCCTCTTTGTGTCCAGCGAGATCACGCCCTTCGCCTCCACCGGGGGCCTGGCCGACGTGGCGGGCGCGCTCCCGGCCGCCCTGGCCCGGGAGGGGGCGAAGGTGACCCGGATCATGCCGCTCTACCGGCGGGTCGCGGAGAATCCGAAGATCCGGCGGGTGGACACCGGACTGACCTTCAGCGTCCCGCTGGGGCCGGAACTCCGGAAGGTCCGGATCTGGCACGCCCCCCGGCCTCAGCCCGACACCTATTTCGTGGCCTACGAGGAGGGGTTCGACCGCGAGCACATCTACGGACTGCCCGACCGCGACTATGCCGACAACTTCCAGCGCTTCCTGGTGTTCCTGAAGGCGGTGGTGCGGTTCATCGACCACGGCCACCGGCCCCGGCCGGACATCGTCCATGCCAACGACTGGCCGACCGGCATGCTCCCCTGGCTGCTTCGACACGGAGTGGACGGGACGGGTCGCACCGGCACCGAGGCCACCGTATTCACCATCCACAATCTGGCCTACCAGGGCCTGTTCGACGCCGCGAACCTGGGGGCGGCCAATCTGCCCGGCGGTCTGTTCTCCATGCACAGCTTCGAATACTACGGGAAGATCAACTGCATGAAGGCCGGCATCGTCGGGGCGGACCTGGTGACCACGGTGAGCCCCACCTACGCCGAGGAGATCCTCACCCCCGAGCGCGGCTGCGGCCTGGACGGGGTGCTGCGGGGGCTGCCCCGGCCGGTGCTGGGGATCGTGAACGGGGTGGACTACCGGGTGTGGTCGCCCTCCCGGGATCCGGACCTCCCCGCCCGCTACTCCGCCCGCGACCTCGCCGGGAAGGCGGTGTGCAAGCAGGCGGTGCTCGAGGAGATGGGCTTTGCGGAGGCGGACGGGGTGCCCCTGGTGGCCATGGTGTCCCGGCTGGTGGACCAGAAGGGGTTCGACCTCGTGGCCCGGGCCATGCCCGAACTGATGAAGCGCGACCTGCGCCTGATGGTGCTGGGAACGGGGCAGTCGAAGTATCACCGCCTCTGCCAGAGCTGGCAGCGGCGGTGGCCGGAGAAGTTCCGGGCCCGCCTCGAGTTCGACCCGGCGCTGGCCCACCGCATGGAGGCCGGAGCCGACCTGTTCCTGATGCCGTCCCGGTTCGAGCCCTGCGGGCTCAACCAGATCTACAGCCTGCGCTACGGGACGGTGCCCGTGGTCCATGCCACGGGCGGCCTGGAGGACACCATCGAGGATCTCACCCGCCACCCGGAGTCCGGAACCGGGTTCAAGTTCCGAGCCTACACCGCGCGCAAGCTTCTCGACGCGGTCGACCGGGCGCTCGGCCTCGCCGCCGACGCCAAGGCGCTCGACACCGTCCGCCGCCGGATCATGCGGGTGGACTACTCCTGGAAGCGCTCCGCCCAGGAATACATCCAGGCCTACCGTTCCGTGGCCAGGACGTACCGGGTGGCGGCGGGGTGGTGAGGGGATGGGATTTTGGATTGTGGATTTTGGATTGTGGATTTTGGATTGGGGAGGGGGACGCTGAAACCTGAAGGCTGAAACCTGAAACCTGAAAGCCAGACCCTGAGCACTCC
>PXDE01000239.1 GCA_003566475.1 PVC group bacterium
CCCGAACGGCCACACGTCATAAGTCCAGGTCGCCGCCGCCTCATGCGTCCCGTCCGCCCCGCCCGCCTGGTCCAGGTCCACCACGTTTCAATCCACGCCCCCCGCGCGGGGGGCGACGCTTGCTTCATAACCTGCTGACAGACGGGGGTCAAAGGCGGGGTTTTCGCGAACCTCGCCCTTGCGGGTATACCTATGGAGTTGTCAAACATCGTGCGCGACGCATCACGCTTGTCACCAGTTGGTTATGAAGATCGCGAACCGGCCCGGTGTTTCGTGGGCGCTTGGGGTTCGCGGATCACACCAGAAGGGTGTCCTCGCCCATGTCGAGCGTGGGCTTGGCGCCGTGGTGCTCGACCCGGCGATAGCCGTTGGCCCCGAGGTAGTAGAACCGGAGGCTGTCCACCTCAGGGTCGTGCAGATCGAGCAGGCGGGCCTTGAGGCGGGCCCACTGGTCTGGTTCGACCAGGCACTCGAAGACCGAGTTCTGGACTCGCTGTCCGTAGTCCAGACAGGCCTTGGCCACTCTCCGCAGCCGGGCCTTGCCGGCCCGGTCCACCGTGCTCACATCGTAGCTCACCAGAACCAGCATTCTCCCTCCTATTTCCAGAGCATGGGCGGGTAGGCTTCGAGGTCACCGCGAAGATGACGGGCGAGCAGCAGGGCCTGGATGTGCGGGAACAGGCCGAGCCGGACCGTCTCCTGCAGGAAGGGATGCCGGATCTCCTCCTGCTTGCGGGCCTGCCAGGCCTCGATCACCACCTTCCGGCCCCGGTCGTTGAGCCATACCGCCCCGCCCTCGCGCTCCTCGAAATGGCTGGGCTGGATCTGCTTGCGGTTGATCAGCGACAGCACCAGCCGGTCCGCCATCCAGGGGCGGAACTCCTCCATCAGATCCAGGGCCAGGCTCTTCCGTCCCGGACGGTCCCGGTGCAGATAGCCCACACACGGATCCAGCCCCACGCCCTCCAGCGCCCCGGTGATGTCATGCATCAGCATGGTGTAGAGGAACGAGAGCATGGCGTTGAAGGGGTCGAGCGGGGGACGCCGGGAGCGGCCCTCGAAGCGGAAGTCCTCGGTCTGTTGCGTCACCAGATGGCCGATCACGCCGAAGTAGGCGCGCCCGCCGTCGCCCTCCAGGCCGCGCAGCCCATCCACATCCGCAGCGCGGGAAAGCCCCTCGGCCAGCGCCTTGAGCCGGGCGGCGGCCCGCGTGAGCTCCTGCGCGTCGCCGGCCCCGTCCCGGATGCCGCGCAGGAGCACGTTCCGGGCGTTGGCCAGCTTGGCCAGGACCACGGCCCGGGCCACGGCCAGCGTGCGCGCGGGATCGTCCGCCCAGCGGTACTGGGTGCGGCGCAGAAGCACGTTGCCGGACACGGACCCGCGCACCGAGGCCAGGAACCGCCCGTTCTCGGTCAGGAAGGCCACCGCCACCTGGTTCTCGGCGCAGAATCCGAGCAGGAAGGGGCTGCAGATGACGTTCCCGAAGCAGACGATGGACTGGAGGTTGTGGACAGGCACCCGAAGGCGCACCTGCTTCTCGACCTCGACCAGGACGCTCATTCCCTCTTTGTGGAGGTAGGCGCCCTGGGTAGAGACGTAGAGGGTGTTGAGGAGGTGCTTCATGGGGGCTCCTCGGCCATCGCCTGGTCCAGGTACGCCAGGACCGGACGGCCGATCTGGCGGGGCCGGCACAGGTCGAACAGCGAGCAGCGGTCGCACCGGCCCGGGTCGTACTCGGCGGCCGGAGTGCGGCCTTCGCGGAGGAGGTCGTGGGCGGTACGGGCCAGGGTTTCGACGCGGGTCCGGAGTCCCGGCGAGAACGGCACCTCGACCCGGCGGCGGGTCTTGCCGTAGAACAGGCAGCCGGAAGCGATCTCCGTGCCGAGCATCTCCTCCAGGCACAGGCCCTGGGCGCAGAGCTGGACCTCGTCGCAGTCGTCGGATTTGGGACGCCCTCGCTTGTATTCCACCGGCCGGACCCGTTCAGGGCCGTCCGGGGCGGCCTCGAATTCCACTACGTCGCACACCCCGGACAGGCCGAGGCGGAGCGAGCGCACGGCGAGGGCACGGACGATCCGGATGCCCGGTCGCCGCTCCACCTCCGGCCGGTCGGCCCGTTCGTGCAGCAGCGTCCCCTCAACGGTCAGCCGGTTGTCCGCCCACTGCTGCTCGACATGGATCAGCGCGAACTGCCGCGGACAGAACACGAGATGCTGGAGAGCCGAGATGGGAAGGAGGTCGTCCTCGGCGTGGGCCGGGGCGGCGGCGGTGGAAGAGGCGTGGTCCGCGGCCATGGGGTGGCCGCTATGGAGTGCGGTCCGCGCCTAGGCGGGACCGCTTCTGAAAGCGGAACTCGAAGTTCCGCACTCCAAAGCGGAACTGAGAGTTCCGCACTCCGAAAGGCTGCGCTTCCATCACAGCATCTCGATGATCTCCACCCCGGCGGGGAGGTTCTCGCGGTCGATAGTCACCGTATAATCGCTGAAGTCGCGCGGCGGCTTGCTATCGTCATTGAGGGTCGCCTTGACTCGCTGGAACAGCTTCCCGGCCGGGGCGGCGCCGAGGGCGCTGTCGTGCCGAAACACGATCAGCTTCTGGGGCGACATCAGGCCACGGGCGGCGGAGCGGTCGTGCTCGAACATCTGGAGCAGGGCCTGCCACACGAGGTCCAGGTCCGCGTCCGAGAACCCGGTCTGGGCGGCGAGCGGGGCGGAGACGAAGCCCTGCCCGACATAGAGCCCATAGGGCAACGTGAACTTGCGGCCCATGGTCCGGTTGTCGCCGCTCTGGTCCTTGGCTTCGCGCTCGGTGGCGACCGCCATCCTGGTGATGCTGTGCTCGGCCGGGGCTACCCGGTCCACACTCCGAGCGAAGCTGAACTGCACGGGGCCCCGGACCTGGCCGCAGTTGGCCTCCTTCAAGGACATCACCGCGCCGAAGGTCCGGATGTCGAAGAAGTTCTGGCACATCCAGGCCTTTGCCTTGTCGATGGCACTCGCGTCCGTCTTCTTCGGGTCCAGATCAAGTGCCTGGTAGGCCTTTTCCTGCTGACGAGTCAGCACCGCCTTTTCCTTGACGTAGATATCGAACGGCGGCTCCTCGTTCTTCACCAGACTCACGAAGTTGCGGATCTTCCGCTTGAGGCACACGTCGGTGACCAGGCCGTGGCCGGTGTCGGGGTCGATCCGGGGCATGTTGCCCGCGTCGGGATCCCCGTTGGGGTTCCCGTCCTTGACGTCGAACAGATACAGGAAGTCGTGGCGCTGCTTCACGGGCTCAGACATGGCTCGGCTCCTCTTCAGGCTGGGGTTCGGATTCGGTGTCGGCGGACTTCTTCTCGAAGAACTTCTGTTTCTGGTGGTAGTACCCCACCCCGAACCGGCACTGGTCCTCGGGGGCGAGGTAGCCTGGGATGCCCGAGGCGGGAATCTTCTCCATGATCGCCCCGATGAGCTTCTCCAGGTTCACGGCCATCCCCTTGCGCTCGCGGGCGAGCTTGCGGAGATGGTGGCCGTTCATCCTCTGGAGCCAGGGCATGACCGTGGACGGGGTGCTCGAGGCGGCACCATAGAATCGGTCGCGGAGGGT
This sequence comes from PVC group bacterium, assembly GCA_003566475.1. Taxonomy (GTDB): domain Bacteria; phylum Verrucomicrobiota; class Kiritimatiellia; order SS1-B-03-39; family PXDE01; genus PXDE01. Next base: position 3,589 of record PXDE01000239.1, read on the forward strand.
CGCGTTGACGCTTGATCCCAGCGCGCCCTCCTGGGTGCGCTCATAGACGGCGAAGAGCCGCCCCAGCAGATAGCCGATGTTGTCCTGGGTCTCGTCCAGCGCCATGGTCAGCTCCTTCCCGTCGAGGGATTGGGTTCGGATCATCCGGTTCACGCAGGCCTTGAAAACGGCGGCCCGCTCCTGGGTCACGTTCTGCTCGGCCCGGGCCCGCACCAGAGCCTGGGTCATGAATTGCCGGGGGTACGGGAGCCCGGAGAGGATGGCCCGCATCACGTTGCCCCCGAGGTTGGGGGCGATGTTGTCGGCCTTGCCCTGCTGCGCGGTGGACCGGAGCAGGAAGTAGAGCGGGGGGTACGCGCTTCGCCGAGGGCCGGCGTCGGTGGCGATGTCCTCGAAGTGCCGGGCGATGCGCTGGCGCATCTCGTTGACCGATCCCTCGTGCCAGAACCGGATGGCGATGCGCCCGGCGTTGGGGCCCAGGCCGAGGACGAAGAATCCGGTCCGGTCATCTTCCTTGGGAAGGACACCATTGCGAACGGCGGAAAGCAGGTCCCGGATATGCTGCACTGCCTCGGCCTCGGTGTCGGCCTTGGGTCCGGCCGTCCCCGACGGGTTGAACAGGGCGGCGAACTCGTCCTCCGCCGGATGGCCCGGAGGGTCGGCCCAGAACACGGTCGAGGCGTCGCCCACCTGCATCCGCTGGGCCGAGCCCTTGCGGAGGAGGTGGTTCAGGGCCGTGGTGTAGGCGAAGGCCGCCTCTTCGGAAATCGGGGCGTTGTCGCCCTGCATCTTCCCGAGTGACCGGAAGGCCGGTTTATCGAAGGCGACGATGTTGGCGCCGGCGGGCTGCGCCCCCCACACGTTTTTGATGGCGGGATGGAGCCTGCATGGGCTGCCCGGCGATCCCGTGACCAGGCATTGCCGCGGGGTGCCCGCTTCCGGGGATGTCTGAGCAGCCTCACGAAGTCGCTTCATCACAGAAGGGCGTCGGCTGACCGGCATCGAATCCTCGCCCCAGAAGAAGCACAGGTAGCGGCCCTTCTCCTTGATCTCCTCCCACAGCGGGTCGGCCAGAACGGCAGGCTCCGGCTGGCCCCTTTCCAGAAACGTCAGCACGGCCGCCACGCCAGGATCTTCGGGAGGGTCGCCGAACACCTCCCGGATTCGAGCCACAAACGACTCGACCTGACTGGTGGCCCGCTTCTGATCGCGCTCCTTCTCCGATTTTGGAAGGCGAAAGACGTAGCTCGGTTTCTCCCACAGCAGGTTGGCGGAGACATTGACAGACTTCTTCACGGCAGGTGGCACCAGGTATCGGCGGAGGTTCCCCTTCTCATCGGCCAGGGACAGGAAGCCGGCGAAGGCCCCGTCCTCGCGGAGCTGGATGGCATAGTCGAAGTCCACGTGCTGGAATCCGGGCGGGGCGATCTCGACGGAGTCGTCCTCCTGGAGGCGCTGGTAGAGGTGGTAGAGCGACTGAAGGATCATCCCCGGACCTCCTCCGCCTCGAGGTCGGGCACGTGGAGCACGCCGTCCTTCAGGCGGGCCTCGAAGAACCGGGGCTGGGCGGCGTCGCCCCGGTAGTCGAGGTCGAGCAGCATCCAGCCCAGATCACGGGTCAATTCGGGCAGGGGCCGGAGGTCGCCGTCCTCGGGTGCGGGGAAGGAGACCTCGGCCGGGAACTCCCGGCAGCCCAGATAGGGCCGGTGGAAGCACTGGCCTTTCTCGACCCGGCGACGGAACATCTGCTCGAACTTCACGATCCCGTCCTCCTCCCCGGCGGCATCGGTGAGGGAGAAGTCGGCGTGGACGATGTAGTCCACGTCGCGCAGGAAAAGGCCGGCCCGTTGCTGGCGGATGTCCTCGATGAAGACCCCGAGCGCCCCCGTCCCGGACTTCATGGCCTTCTTGGCGTTGGCGATGCTGGCGACCTCGCTCACCTCGTTGCGGCGGACGGAGGTCCACCGGACGGGGTTCAGGACGTCGATGCGGGTGACCCGCCACCGGATGGCGGGCTTCCAGAGCACGGCTTCGAGGATGCCCCGGGCGGCCGAGGGGGTGATCACGTCGTAGCTCACCCGCTCGACCTTCATCTCGGGCCGGGTGAAGCAGGCGTAGTCGCCCCGGATTCTCACCCGGAAGGATTCGCTTCGCGTTCGGGTCTCGGTCATGGGCCGGGGTCTCCTTCCTGGTCGAGCCACTGGCGTGGCGTGAGGATCGGGATGGACTGGTACGATTCAAGCACAAGCAGGTCCTTGTCGCCAGTCAGGATGGCGGAAACCCCTCTCGTGGAGGCGCAGGCTAGGACGGCGAGGTCGTCCATATCGCGAAGGCCAGGAGGTGGGGCAGGCGGAGCCAGCGGGAACACGGGCACGGTCAACTGCCGATGGACCGCGATCAGGCTCTCTGGCGTCTGAAATCGAGGTTGGAGGATGTGCCGGACCTTTCTGGAATGCGCCACCCTATGGAACTCGGCGTAGAGGGCGTCGGAGCAGACCGCAAGGGCACGCCCCTCCCGAATCCGGCGGACAACCCTGTAGGGCGACCCCTTGAACAGGATGCCGGAAATCCACACGTTCGTGTCGAGCACCAGAACTGTGATCATGATGAGCTTGAGCATCCCTTACATTGAAGGTAATGTCAAGCCGTATGGAACCTCCTATTCGCGGGAGTGGATTGAAACAACGTGTGGGATGCTCAGAACGCCGTCACCTCCTTGTTTAGGGGGTGGCGGCAAACGAGCCTTTCTCCTGCCTTCTGGCCTTCCGCACCTCCCGCACGATCTCCACAACCTCCTGCTCGCTGAGCGCAGGCTCCTTATCGCGATATCTGTCGAGCGCCTCCCAAGTGGCCTGAGCTGCCGGAGAAAGTGCCGGAGGCTGGATGGGCACGATCCGGAAGGCGGGCCGGGAGTTCCGCACCACGATGAACTCGGTTCCCTCCTCGGCCCGGTCGGCGACCGAGGCGAGGCGGGTACGGATATCCTGCATGGAGATGATCTGGGCAGTGCTCATGTCGATTCGGCTCCTGTGGTTCGCATGGTGGACCATACGCCCTGCCATGCGGTTTGGCGAGCGGGTTTTGGGGAGGTTTCAGCCGGAACCATGCGGCGGAACCGCGAATGGACCCAGCACGGCCACCGGCCGCAACCAGACGAACCACAGAGGTCGCGGAGGTTACGGAGGTTCGCAGAGGGGGGGGGAGAGTGAGAACCACGAAAGGCACGAAGGGACACGAAAAGGGGGAGGGGAAACCCACCCCGCCCTTCGGGCCCCCCTCCGGGGGAGGGGATGGAGGCGAATGGGGCCAGGACAGCGACTGCGGGCAGGAATCGCCAAGGACGGTCAGCCGCAGGCGACCCCGAAAGACGCCCAATCGGAATTGGGCGCTACCGTAGCTCCCACTTCCAAGTGGGAGTCTGCGCGGGCGGGCAACGTTCTGGGGGATAGTCGTGCGAAGGCCCGGAATCCTCGCGCTGGATCCGTCCGCCCCCAGCCGCTACACTATGGCCATGAGGACGTTCACCGCCATCGTCGAGCGCTGTCCGGAGACGGGCTGGCTCGTGGGCTATGTGCCTGGCTTTCCCGGGGCCCATGCCCAGGCCGAAACCCTCGAGGAGCTTCGGGCGAACCTCCGGGAGGTGCTGGCCATGCTGCTGGAGGACGGCGAGCCCACGCTGGAGGCGGAGTTCATTGGAACCCAGGCGGTCTGCGTGTAGGCCCCCAGGGCAGCCCAAGTCCGCACGCAAGCCGAGCCCGGCCCGGCTCGTTCACAGGAATTCCCGAATGGAAACGGGCACATCCGTCAGCACGGGCCCGGCTGCGGTCATCGATGGAATCGTCCCGGCCCTGCGGCGGCATCTGACGTGGGACGGACGTCCTCGTCCGTCCTGCGAAGGAACCGCGCCTGGATGGCCCCTGGCCCGTGTTTCACGCCGCACCAAGGGCGTTTCAGGCTCTGGTCATCGCGGAGACGGACGAGGACGTCCGTCCCACGGGGATCCGTCACGTCCGCCTGGGCGAGATCGACGCTCGGCTTACGTGCGGATTCGGGGCAGGACGGTGGCTACGGGATCGGCGACCCATCCTCGCTCGGTCAGTAGTTCAAGGTGGATAGGCCACCGGACTCAGAGGCCTCCTCCGGATAGAGAAGCCCGACGTGCTCTGAGTAAAGCGAAGCGTCCACCTGCCGGAAGATCTCTGGAAACCCGTCCACCGCCTCGAAGTTCCCGGAATCGATGAGGCGCTGGTGGTCTCGCTGAGGGATCTGCACCGTGTACCGCTGGAGCTTCCGGTACAGCTCGCGAGGACTCCCCCACCCTTCGATGCGCTGATCGAGAATCTCCATCGCCGGGCCGTGGGCCACTACTACAGGCTTCCGCCACTCGTCGTCGATCAGGCGGAACCGCTTCGCGGCGGTGGCGAAGGCGTACTTGCCTTGCCTGTGGTTCAGGAGGCCGCGAATCCCTTTCGCATCCAGGCCATCGGGGCCTCTCGCGCAGAACAGCTTGCGGAAGTAGGTCTGGAACCGGTCGAGGGCCAGAGGGTCTTCGGTTTCGAGGGTCAGCATGCCGCGGCCCAGGTCGAAGGCCGAAGCCAGGCTCTTCGGGGGGCGGCTGTCCGGCATGAAGACCACGAACTCGCCGGATTCCAGCCGCCCCTCCCGGTTGCAGCGGCCGGCGGCCTGGGCCAGGCTGTCGAGCCCCGCCACCGCCCGATATACCGTCGGGAAGTCCAGGTCCACTCCGGCCTCCACTAGCTGGGTGCTGACGACCCGAACCTCACGGCCGGGATCCTCCAGGGCCTCCCGGATCTCCCTGAGCTTCTCGCTCCGGTGCGCCCCGCACATGCGGGTGCTGAGATGAAACGTCCCTTCGGGAAGCAGCCGATGGAGGATTCGTGCATCCTCCTTGCGGTGTACGATGCACAGGACGCGAGGATGCGCGGCCAGCTCGGCGGCGAGTTCCCCCCAGGCTACGGGCTCGGG
>PXDE01000487.1 GCA_003566475.1 PVC group bacterium
CGTAGTTCATGGCCCGCAGGTGGACGAGGAAATCGCTCTCCACCCGGTCGCCGAACAGGAGGTCGCGCTGGTCCCTGACCTCGCGGTTGCCGGTGCGCTGCCACACCCGCCGCCCCTGGGCCACCGCCGCCGCCCGGCAGGCCTGGCGCACGCATCCGAACGGCTCGGCGGCCAGCAGCATCCGCGAGAAGCGCGGGTGGAGGGGGAACCGGGCCATGCGCCGGCCCATCTCGGTCAGACGCCCCTTCCGATCCACCGCGCCGAGGTCGGTCAGCAGGGAGCGGGCCCGCTCCACGTGGTCGGGCGCAGGCGCGTCGAGCCAGGGCAGATCCTCCGGCCTCTCCACCCCGCCCGCCAGCAGCATCAGCCACGCCTCGGCCAGATCCAGCCGGAGCACTTCCGGAACGTCATGCGCGGGGCGGGCCGCATGGCTGGCCTCGGCCCAGAGCCGGATGCAGCGACCGGGGCCGGTCCGGCCCGCCCGGCCCGCCCGCTGATCCGCGCTGGCCTGGCTGATCTCCTCGATCCACAGCGTGTTGATGCCGCGCCGGGGATCGTAGGCGGCCCGCCGGACCCGGCCCGAGTCCACCACCGTATGCACGCCAGGGATGGTGATGGACGTCTCGGCCACATTGGTGGCCACGATCACCCGGGGCGCGGAGAGGTCGCCCGACACCGCCAGATCCTGGGCCTCCGGCGGCAGATCGCCGTGGAGGGGCAGCACGGCGTGGGTCCGGGTGACCCCGCAGTCCTCCAGGGCCCGGATCGTCCGGCCGATCTCACGGCCGCCGGGCATGAATACAAGCACATGGCCCGGTCGTCCGGGATCCAGATGGGCGGCCACCGCATCCGCCGCCCGGGCCTCCAGGTCGTCCGCCCGCCCCGGCCCGGCGTAGGCGATCTCCACCGGAAACGTCCGTCCCTCCGAGGTCACCCGCTCGCAGGGCGCGAGATGCCGTTCCAGCCGGCCCAGGTCCAGCGTGGCCGACATCACCACCAGGCGCAGGTCGGGCCGGGTGGTGCGCTGGAGGTGGAGGAGACGGGCCAGTCCGAGGTCACCGTCGAGATGACGCTCGTGAAACTCATCGAGGATCACCGTCCCCACCCCGGGCAGGTCCGCGCGGTCAAGCATCTGCCGGAGCAACACGCCTTCCGTGACATATCGGATGCGGGTCTCCGCCGAGATCTGACGGTCCTGGCGGACCTCGTACCCGACCGTGCGGCCCACGGGCTCGCCCAGCTCCGAGGCCACCCACCGGGCCAGCAGCCGGGCGGCGAGACGGCGCGGCTCCAGCACCACGACCTGCCCCGCCTCGGGATGCGCCTCCAGGGCCATGCCCGGAACCCGGGTCGACTTGCCCGAGCCCGTCGGGGCGGCGATCAGGGCCCGCGGGCCGTTCCGCAACGCGGCCACGATCTCAGGGCGGGTGGAGTCAATGGGGAGCTGATGCATGGGGGGGATGGATGGACGTCGGCGGTTCCATCTCCGGGGTTCGCGGCCACCGTACTGCCCGAACAACGCCTGGCTGTCCAGTCCTTGGCGGGGCGCATGGCCGCGCCCTCGGCGGGCGCGGCTACACGGATCAACGCCACCGGGCGAGTACCTTCGCGATCGCGTCCTCCACGCTTCGACGGGCCTCCGAGCGATCGAGTCCCCGGGCCAGGAGGCCATCGTACGGGGTGTGTCGGTGGCGCACGTAGGCGCGGACCGCGAGGTCGATGGCCTCCGGATCGAGATCCTTCGCCGCCGCCGACCGCCCGACGCGTCCGCTCCCCACCACGCAGGCGTGCTCGGCGATCTGCCGTCGCTCGGCCGCCGGGGCCTTCGGGTACCGCATGGCGATCCCGGCCGCGAAGTCCTTCACGAACGCCTTCTGCTCCGCGCTCCGGCGCTCGGCCGCCCGGGCGCGGGCCCGGGCCCGCGCGTCCTCGTCCTCCAGACATTCCTCCTCCGCCCGGGCCAGCGCCTCCTCCTCGACAAGCACCCCCTGGCGTTCGTAGCGCTTCCGGCTCCGGCTGAATCGGACCACCACCGCCTTGAGCGTCGAATGCTTGCAGGCCCGCCGGGTCAGCGCGGTGTCGCCGCGGGGCAGGAAGACGAGATGGCCGAGGTCCGCGCAGCCCCGGCAGAGCGGCCGGTCCTCCTCCATCCGCAGCAGGCTCCCCCGGTGAATGTCCTTCCCGCACTCCGAACAGGTCGACTCCCGCAGGACGGAGAAGACGACGATCTCCGGCTTCGAACTTCGACTGGGGTGCAGGGTCATTCGGTGGCGCCTCCGAGTTTCTGACTCCGTTCTGCCCGATCAGGGCGGGCCTTGTCGAGCGGTTACAGGCATCTGTAGCCGAAGCCGCCAAGACTTTGGCCGCCTGTGGGAAGAACCTGGATACGAACCCGACCCGCGCCAAGCCCGTAGCTACCGACGCCAGGAGGTGGCCACCCGCGGGAACGACACGGGAATGAGCCCGCGCAGAGGCCGCGCCCTCGGCGGGCGCAGCTACGGGCTGGATTGGGCGGAAACCGAAGTCTGACCCTACTTCGATCAGCGACGGAGCTACGCAGGGCCGGCGTACGAAGGCACGTTGACGACGCGAAGCCGCCGCCCCATCAGCCCGCCCCCAGCGCTCCCCGGGCCAGCCACGCGATGTAGGCCAGATAGCCGACGAGCATCAGCGTCCCCTCCCAGCGCTTGAGAACCCAGCCCGAGCGCATCAGAGGGATCACGACCAGAGTGGCGGCGAGCATCACGACGAGGTCGGTCCAGGTGACGCCCCCCATGGAAAGGGGACGGATGATGCCGGTGAGCCCCAGGATGAAGAGCAGGTTGTAGAGATTGGCCCCGATGAGGTTGCCGACCACCAGGTCGGTCTTGCCGCGGATCGCCCCCACGATGGCGGTGGCGACCTCGGGGAGGCTGGTGCCGATGGCGACCAGGGTGAGGCCGATCACCGCCTCCGGCACCCCGGCCCGTCCGGCCAAGGCCACCGCGCCGTCGACCAGGAACCGCGAGCCAAGGAACAGCAGGCCCAGCCCGATCACGACCGACCCCGCGAGCAGGCCGCGGCCAGGGCGGGAGGGCGTCACGTCCTCGATCAGATGGGCGCCGGTCTCCGCGTCCTCGGGAGGGGCGCGGCGGGCCATGATCACGCTGAAGGCCATGTAGGCGACCAGTCCCGCCGCCAGAAAGGCGCCTTCGACGGGCCCGATGGATCCGTCGCGGAGCAGGAGCCCCAGGGCGAGCGCCGTGGCCGCGATCAGGATGGGGATATCCGTCCGCAACACCTGCAAGCGGATCTGCACCGGGTGGATGATCGCGGTGAGGCCGAGAATGAACAGCAGGTTGCAGATGTTGGAGCCCACCACGTTGCCCAGGGCGATATCGGCGTTCCCACGCATCGCGGCCTGGAGGCTCACCCCCAGCTCCGGAGTGGTGGTGCCGACCGCGACCACGGTCAGCCCGATCACCAGCGGCCGGATGCCCATCCGCACGGCCAGACCCGACGCGCCGCGGACCAGCAGTTCGCCCCCGGTGGCCAGCAGGACCAGGCCACCGGCCACCAGCAGGATCTCCACGGTCAGCGGAGGCATGCCGTCTTCTTGGAATGGGCTTGCATCAGCCGCATCCTTTACCACGCCCCGCCCAACGGTGGCGATGAGGAAGCCACGCCCGTCGGTGCACCCCCCTGGCCCAACCCCTCCACCCGGTCGGAAACGTGTCCGGTCGGACAGTTTTCCGACCGGTTGCCATCCCCTCAACCGGTCAGATTCGTGTCCGGTCGGACAGGTTTCCGACCGGATACCGGTGGCTGGGGCTGGGCATGGGGAGGATGGGCGGGTACCTTCCGCCTGCCCATGGACGCCCTCTACATCCATATCCCCTTCTGCGCCCGGCGGTGCGTGTATTGCTCGTTCTATACCGAGGCCCTGGGCCGAGGCACCGGACGGGATCCGAGGGTTGGGGTGTATCTGGAGGCGCTGGACCTGGAGCTGAGCCGCCTCACTGACGACTATGCCCCCCACACCGTCTTCATGGGCGGCGGAACCCCCAATGCCCTCTCCGCCGATGAGCTGCGGCGTCTGTTCGCCTTACTCCACCATCGTGTGGATCTAAGCCAAGTCACCGAATGGACCGTCGAAGCCAACCCTGGGCTGCTCACGCCGGAACGCATCGTGGCCATCGCCGAGGGCGGGGTCAACCGGGTCTCCCTCGGCGCCCAATCCTTCCAACCCCACCTCCTGTCCTTCCTGACCCGCGACCACGGGCCGGAGGCGGTGGGCGAGGCGGTGCGGCGCCTTCGGGAGGCCGGGTTCGAAAACCTCAGCCTGGACCTCATGACCGGCCTGCCGGAACAGTCCATCGAGGGTCTGGACCGGGACATCGACCACCTCCTAGACCTTGCCCCCGACCACTGCTCCGCCTACTGCCTGGAGGTCCACCCCGGCACCCCCCTGGCTCGGCGGGTGGAATCGGGTCAGGTCCAGGAGGCCGCCCCGGACATCCAGGCCGCGCATTACGAACGGCTGCTCGGGCGGCTGGAGGCGGCCGGACTCGCACCGTACGAGCTGTCCAACTTCGCCCGGCCGGGCCGGGAATGTCTGCACAACCGGATGTACTGGGTCGGCGCGGAGTTCGCCGGGGTCGGCCCGGGCGCCCACTCCTACCGGGACGGCGTGCGATTCCACAACCCCCGGAACCTCGAGGCCTGGGCCGACGCGCTGCGCGATGGGCGGGATCCGGCCACCGGACATGACCGGATCGACGCCGAGGCCCGGGCCCGCGAGATCCTGGTGATGTGGCTGCGCCTCGACGAGGGCGTGCCGAGGAACGCGTTTCGCGAACGGACCGGGTTCGACCTCGACACCCTCGGCGGCAGGCCGCTGCGCGAGCAGATCGGCCAGGGCTGGATCGAGAACCGTCCCGACCGCATCCGCCTCGCCCCCCGGGCCCGGTTCGTGAGCAACGCGGTGTTCGCGGAGCTGGTCTGAGCACGGTGGCCGTTGACCTGCCGGCTGGTCAGGAATACGCTAGGGCCATGATGCTGACGTCATCCGCGCACCATCTGCCTTACACGTGGGACGACTATCGGTCGTGGGACGATGACCGACGCTGGGAGATTATCGGGGGAGAGGCGTATGCCATGTCTCCGGCCCCGTCGGTCCGGCATCAGCTTGTGCAGACCGGGCTCCTCGTCCAGATCCATGGTCGCCTGGCCGGGCGGCCCTGCCGGGCGATTCCCTCGCCGGTCGATGTCCGCCTTTCCGATCAGGACGTGGTTCAGCCAGACATCATCGTGGTCTGCGATCCCGGGCAGGACCATCGGACGCACATCGAAGGCCCGCCTTCCCTCGTCATCGAGATCCTGTCGCCGTCCACAGGTCAATATGACCGCGTGGTGAAAATGGATCTGTATGCCCGGGCCGGCTTGCCCGAAGTCTGGCTGGTGACCCCGTTTCCTCAGTCGGTGGAGATCTTCCGGCTGGACGGGGATGGATACCGGCGCCACGCGGCCTACACGCATACGCAGACGCTTACCAGCCCGACGTTGCCGGAGATCAAGGTCGATCTCGCCCCCGTGTTCGATTTCCCGCTCGATCCGGACGAGCAGCCCCCGGCGGTCCAGGAGCCTCCGGGACGGTATCGTGCGGCCACCGGCGCTGAAGAGCGCCGATCATCAGGCACACCACCTTAATATCCACGCCCTGGCCGCGTGTCCGCCTCCGGCCCATTCGCGTCAACCTAAGGCGCAACCAACTTCCAAAAAGCATGTTACGAACCAATGCTTTTCGTCCCGCATCGGAGCATCCGCGCCGAATTCTGGAGCTGTTCGCGAACCCCAACGGGGTTCCATCCGCCAGCCCAGGGTTGCGGCCTGGCCGCTACCCTGGGTTCACAGCACCCCACCGACCTACCCCAACGGGGTTGCGTCCGCTATGTCGAACGCCCTGGACTCCTCGGACGCAACCCTTTCAGGGGAGGGGTGCTATTCTGCCGGGACACCCAGGGTAGCTCGTGCCTCGCAACCCTGGGCTGGGGCTACGAAGCCCCGTTGGGGCATCCGGGTTCCCTACGGGCGATTTCCGGATTCGCTTAGATTGAGGCGAATGGCCTTCGGCGGGACGCAGACTAGGGTCGCGTGCGGTCCATGCGCGTCCACGCCCTTGGCGGGCGCGGCTACGGGGCGGCGTCTTGGGCCCAGGCTTCGAGGATGGGGCGGCTGGACGGGAACCCGAGCTGCTCCAATGCGGCGGCGAAGTCGTCGCGGACCGCCCGCGAGGCTTCGGTCGGGAAGGCCAGCTCGATGGCCTCGGCGGCGTCGGGGCGGCCCGTGTGGGCGAGAATGCGGGCGGCGGCGGCCCGGCGGAAGGGCTCGGGGTCGCGGAGCAACCCGGTCAGGGTCTCGACCTCGGCGTCTCCGGCCAGCCGCCCCGCCACCTCCGCCGCCCGGGTCCGCAGGCGGGGAGGCATGGCGGCGATCCGCTCGAGAATCAGGAACGCCCCTTCCGCCTCCCCCGACCGGGCCAGGTCGTCGATGGCCCGGCGGATCCGGGCCTCGTCGCCGCTGGCCAGCTCCTCCCGCTGGCGGTGGAAGGCCTGGCGCCGGGCGGCCGCCCGGTCCGGGCCTTCGAGCGCCTGGTCGAGGCCATCCTGCCGCCCGGCCAGGGCGGTGGCCAGGCCGGCCACCGCCTGCCGGGCCTGAGCGTCGGGTCCGGGCAGGATTCCGATCCGGCCGCGCTCGGTGAGCTCGCGCACGGCGGCCTGGGCGTCGGGCCGGGTCACGGGGTCGCGCTGGATCAGCTCCATGAGCGGCTGGATGGCGCGGGGGCTGCGCTGACGCCCGAGACTGCGGACCATACGCCGGCGCACGGCGTCGCTGGGGTCGTGCAGCCCGGCGAGCAGGAAGTCGACCAGCCGGGGGTGACGCACCCCGCCCATGGCGTCGAGGGCCAGATTGCGCAAGGCGGGGTCGCCGTCGTCGCCGGCGGTGGCGATGAGCCAGTCCAGGATCTCGGGGCCGACGGCGTCGCGGGCCCAGGGCTCCTGACCGTGGTCCCGCAGAAACTCGAGCAGGACGCCCTGGACGTCGGGGTCGGGATCCTGGTGGAGGGCGTAGAGGATGGCCAGGGCTTCGGGCCGACGGGCCGAGGGCAGGCTCGCCGGCTCGACGACCTCGCGCCGCAGGGCGGTGGCGGCGGCCAGGCGCACGGTACGCTCCGGCGACGCCACCTGGTCGCGCACCAGGTCCAGGAGGTCGCGATGGCCCAGCCTCCAGAGGGTCAGGCCGGCGCCCAGCCCCAGCAGGAGCGCGGCGGCCACGGCGGACCATCCCCAGGCCCGGCGGCGGAGACGACGGGCCATCCGCCGGGCCCGTCCCTGCGGGCGGGCCAGGGTCTCCTGGCCATCCACGAACCGGCGCAGGTCCTCGGCCAGGGCCTGGGCGGAGGGATAGCGAAGGGCGGGATCCTTCTCCATCGCCTTCTGGCAGATCGCCCCCAGCTCCCCGGCCACGGAGGGGTTCTTGGTCCCGACGGGTTCGGGGTCCTGAGAGAGCACCTTGGTGATGGTCTCCATCAGCGACTGGCCTTCGAAGGGCAGGTCGCGGGTGAGCATGGTGTAGAGGATGGCCCCCAGGGCATAGACGTCGGTGCGGACGTCAACCTGGTCCACCCGTCCCGCCGCCTGCTCGGGGGCCATGTAGGCCGGGGTGCCGAGAAGGTCGCCGTCCATGGACTGCAGGGAGTCGCCGCCCAGATCCTTGGCCAGGCCGAAGTCGGTGATGTGGGGCATCCCGGTGGCGTCCATGAGGATGTTGGAGGGCTTGAGGTCGCGGTGAATGATGCCCTCCCCGTGAGCGCAGTGGACGGCCTCGGCCATCCGGGCGGCCAGGTCGGCGATCACGGCGTCGGAATCCATGGGGATCCGGCCCAGGAACTCGTCCAGGGGAAGCCCATCCACGTACTCCATGACGAAGTAAGGCTGCCCGTCCTCCTCCCCCACGTCGTGGACGGTGACGATATGTGGATGACGGAGGCGGGCCATGGCCCGGGCTTCGCGCAGAAATCGCCGCTGGGCGGTCTCGGAGGCGTGCCGGCCCGCCAGCAGGAGCTTGACCGCGACCAGCCGGTTGAGCCCGGGCTGCCGGGCCTTGTACACCGCCCCCATCCCGCCCCGGCCCAGCTCGCCGAGAATCTCGTGCCCGGCGAAGGACCGGTGGACACCGCGGACGGAGGGCGACGCGGATGGGGCCGCGTCCCCCGCAGGCAGGGCCACGGTCTTCTCGACGCTGTCGCCGGAAGCGCCGGGTTCGACCGGTCCATCGCCCATAGTCTCCATAGAACGCATCATACCCCGATTCTTGTGTGGGGAGAACCGGAATCCGGGACGAACGATCTGGGAGAGGCAGGGGTCAGGGGTCGGTGGTCAGTCCCCGCCTCTGAACCGCCGGGTTCAGCCGGATGAGGGGAGAGACCATGGCCGATGTGGGTTGTGCGATCCGACTTCGCGAGGACGCTACGTCGGACAAGTCGTGGGATGTGGGGCGGCTTTCCCGTGGCACGGGGGGGC